>JAFEEP010000041.1 GCA_018241045.1 Pseudomonadota bacterium
CGCGCTGGCGCGGTCGACGCCGGCTTGATTGGCTAACCAGCCGGCGATGACGCGCTGCACGATACCCAGCACCGGGCCGATGGCCTCCGGCTTGCTGGCGAACAGGAAGCGCAACGGGTAGGGGAGGAACAACGGGGTCAGGTTCACTTCCTGATCGCTCAGAATGCGGAGGCCCAGCAGAGATGCGGGCCTTTTCGATTCAAATCATGCGAAGGTCCGCTTCGGGTCGAAGGCAGACATTCGTTGTTTGATGGGCCTTGAATGCTTTACGCCCGGCTTTAGCGCATAGGCGTCCATTGCCTTATCCACGACAATTCGCGTCAGTTGACGAACCACGAACCAGGCAATCGGAATAGAAATCGGTTCCCACCCACTACGTTCTCGCTCGCGCCTTTACATCTGCACGTGACGCCGCCCCTATGCGGCTCTTGCACCGTTATGGTACCTAGGCTGCTGTCGAATACTACTGTCTGACGCATGGCTACCGATCGCAGTACGCAATGGGCACAGATAGCCGACCTGTTCGACCGCTTGGTGGACCTTCCGCCCGTGGAGCGCGAATCACAGCTCCGCGCTGCGAACATTGATGGTTCGGTGGCGGACCAAGTCCGCGCGATGCTCGCAGCACTAGATGCAGAACCCGCGTTCCTCGAACCGCCGATAGCGCCGGCACGCTGCATCGAGCCCGGCTCGCTCCCTGCCGGCACCCGCATTGGCGCCTTTTTGGTCGACCGTCTGGTCGGGCGCGGCGGCATGGGCGAGGTCTACCTTGCCCATCGCGACGATGCCGCCTTCGCCCAGCAGGTAGCGCTGAAACTCGTCCGGGTGGAAGCCGCCGCGAGGCTGCCGCAATTTGAGAACGAACGCCGGATCCTCGCCCGGCTGGAACATCCTGGCATCGCTCGCCTGGTCGATGGTGGCGTGGCGCCGGACGGGCGTCCGTACATGGCGATGGAATTCGTGGAAGGACAGGACATCCTCGCATTCGCGCAGGCGCATCGACTGGATGCGGAGGCGCGGCTGCGCCTGTTCGGCCAGGTGTGCGAAGCAGTGGACTTCGCACATCGCCGGCTGGTGGTACACCGCGACCTCAAGCCCGCCAACATCCTGGTGGATGGCGAAGGCCGCGTGCGCCTGCTCGATTTCGGCATCGCCCATTTGCTGGGCGACGACGACAGTGCGCAGACCCAGGCCCTGCTGACGCCTGACTACGCGGCGCCGGAACAACTGGAAGGCGGCACGATCACCACAGCCACCGACGTCCATGCGTTGGGCGTGGTGCTGTACGAATTGCTGGTGGGCCAGCGCCCCTGGACACTGGCCGGGCTGCCGTTGCCGGCCAGCCTGAAACGCCGGCTGGAAGCGGACCCGGCGCCGCCCAGCGCGCGCGCCGCCGACGCGGGGCCGGTGCCGAAGTCGCGGTTGCAGGGCGACCTGGATGCGATCGTGCTGAAGGCATTGCGGCGCGAACCCGAACAGCGCTACACGGGTGCGGCGCAACTGTGGGAGGACATCGCTCGCCACCTGCGCCGTGAGCCGGTGCAGGCGCGTGGCGATGCGCGCGGCTATCGCTTTCGCCGCTTCATGGCCAGACATCGCTGGGGTGTCGCCGCAGGCGTGGTGGTGTTCGCGGCGCTGGCAATCGGTCTGGCCGGGATGGCGTGGCAGGCGCGCAAGACAGCGCTGGAGCGCGACCAGGTGTTGCAGGAAATGGCACGCACCGAGGCAGTCAAGAATTCGCTGCTCCTGATGTTCCGCACCGCCGGCGAAGGCGCCAGCGGCGACGACACCACCGCCAAGCAGGTGCTGGACCAGAGCGCGCAACGGCTGGCCGACCAGTACCGCGACCAGCCGGAGACGCGCGGCGAACTGGTTGAGACGCTTGGCTCGCTGTACCTGTACATGAACGACTACGACGGCGCGGTGCCGCTGCTGCGCGGCTACCTGGACGACAAGGCCAGCGGCGCCAGCGCGGGCAAGCGCGCCGACATCGGCGTGCTGCTGGCCGAGGCCGAACTGCGGCGCGGCGATGCGGTGGCCGCACGCAAGCGCCTCGACGCCGCGCAGGCGTTCTGGAACGCTGACCCCGAGCGCTATCGCAAGCCGCTGATCGGCAGTCGCCAGCTTCAGGCGCAGGTCGAGAAGGAGGAAAGCGGACTGCCCGCCTCCATCCGTACCCTGCAGCAGGCGCTGCTGGAACACGACGCCTACTTCGGTCGAAACAACATCGAGACCGCCAACATCCTCAACAGCCTCGGCATCGCCTACCAGGCCAACGGCGACATCGACAAGGCGGACGCGGCCTTCCGCGACAGCTGGGCAGTGCACGAAGCGCTGGGCAACGAACGCAGCGCCGCCGCGTTGCTGACCTTGGGCAACTGGGCGACCGTGGCCTACCGCAAGCAGGACCTCAAGCGCGCCGAGGAACTGCTGGCCCATGCCAGCACGCTGCGGCGCGAGCTGTATGGCCCGTCGGCGGCGCTGGCGGCGATGCAGGGCAACCTAGGCAAGATCGTGCTGCGCGCCGGTCGTCCGCGCGATGCCCTGACGCAACTCGAACCGGCATTGGCGATGGCGCGCCAGTACACCGGCGAGCACAGCCCGCTGACCGTGGCGATCCTGCAATCGCAGGTGGAGGCGAAGATCGCGCTGCGCGACCTGCCTGCGGCGGAGACATTGCTGGTGCAGGCCAAGGACGCCGCGCGCGCGAACTCCGGCGAAACCCAGGTGCTGTACGCGATCTGCATGGGGCTGGAAGCGCGTCTGCGGCATGCACAGGGCCGCGATGCCGAAGCCGGCCAATTGGCCGATCGCATGGCCGGCATCCTCCATGCATTGGGTGAAGCCGGCGCACCCTACGCATCGGAAGTGCAGCGCCTGCGCGGCGAACTCGCAGGTGCGGCTGGCTAGGCGTTCTCCGGCGACAGCTCGACGTACAGCCAGGCCTTGGCCTTGAGCCAGTCGCGGCGCACCGTACGCTCGGCGATGCCCAACACCTCGGCGGTCTCGGCCTCGCTGTAGCCGGCGAAGAAGCGGCACTCCACCACCTGCGCCAGCCGCGGCTCCAGGTCCTGCAAGCGACGCAGGGCCTCGTCGACATGCAGCAGTTCCTCGTCGGATCCCGCCGGCATGCGTTCTACGATCGACAGGGTGAGGTCGGCCAGGCCGCCGCCGCGCTTGGCCGCATAGCGCTCGCGCGCCGCATCCACCAGCACCTGGCGCATGGCGATCGCCGCGGCGCGCAGGAAATGGCTGCGGTCCTGCCAGGCCTGCACCTTGTGCAACTTCAGCCAGGTCTCGCTGATCAACGCCGTGGTCTGCAGGGTCTGCGCATTGCCCAGCCGCCAACGTTCGCGACTGGCGACATCGCGCAGCTCGGCATACAGCGCCTGCACCAGGTCGTCGCTGGCGGGGAGGGACGACGTGGCGGGATCGGGCGATGACATGCGGGCAGTGTCACCGATCCGGGGGTTGGGCGGAACGATTTCGATCGAGCATGGCCGGATTTCCCGCCGCTTCCCGATAGGACTGCCCATGCCGCCTTTCGCGGCGCCATGGACCTGCCGATGAAGCCCATCGCGAAACTCACCTGTTGCCTTGCCCTGTGGTTGCCGATGCTGGCCGCCAGCGCCTGCGAACCTGGCCAAACCAGCCGCGTGCTCGACGGCAAGGCGCGCTGCGTGGCCGCCGCCAAGCCGACACCGCCTGCACCCGCCGTGCGCATCCCGCTGGTGCGGGGATTGGCGACCACGGGCGCGGTCAGCAGACCGAAGGGCGACGAGGAACATGTGGCCACGATTGTCTCGGCCGATGCCGAGCGCATCGCGCTGTCGGTGGATTTCCGCAGCCCTGGCAAGGTGGGCATCGTCTCCCGCACACGGCAGATGCGGCGCGCCGATCTCGCCAGCAGCAACCGCCTGAACTGGGTGTTCCAGACCGGCGATGCCGACAGCTTCCCCGGCAGCACGATGTCGCGCTTGTCGAGCGCATCGCTGGCCGCGTTGAAGCGCGATGGCCAGATTCCTCTGGTGGTGGGCACCTTGGCCGACTACGGCAAGGCGGGGCAGGACCTGCTGGGCCTCGTGCCTGCGGGCCGCAAGTATTTCCGCGGTGTGCTGACGCGCGTGCCGAACGCGCCGGCGACATTGACCGTGCGGGTGAACGGCAAACCGGCGGCGCTGCCGATCGTGCGCGGCAAGGGCCGTTTCAGCGTCGGCGCCGACAGCATCGAACTCGAACTCGACGTGCTGGACGATGCCGCCAACCCGATGGTCCTGCGCATGCGCCAGGACCGTGCGCAGGGGCAGACAGTGCGCATCGACTACCCGTCGCCAAAACCGCAGGCCAGCGTGCTGGAAACCGCGCTGGCCACCAGCTGCCGCGCCGAGTTGAACGGCATCTATTTCGACTTTGGTCAGGCCACCTTGCTGCCCGCGTCCAAGCCGGCACTGGATGCGGCGGCGCAGCTGATGCGCGCCAAGCCGGGCTGGACCCTGCGCATCGAAGGCCATACCGACAGCATCGGCAACGCCGCCGCCAACCAGTTCCTGTCGCAACAGCGCGCCGACGCGGTGCGCAGCGCGCTCATCACGCAATACACGCTGCCGCCCGCACGCATGACCGCCAGCGGCTTCGGCGCGACCCACCCGGTCGCCAGCAACGCCACCCTCGAGGGACGCGCGGCCAACCGCCGCGTGGAACTCGCCCGCACCTGTCCCTGACCCGCGAGCCACGCCATGCACACGCGTTTCCTGCACGTCACCCTGCTCGCCGCGAGCCTCGCGGCCCTGTCTGGCTGCGGCCCGCACGACAAGACCACCACGACCGGCGATGCCACGCCCGCGCCCGCCGACGGCATGGCCGATTCCGCCACCACCGCCGCCGCCGATCTCGCCGCCGGCGCGCCCGATCCGCATGATCCCTGCGGGCTGATTACCCAGGCCGAGGCCGAAGCCTTCCTCGGCGGGCCGCTGGCCGGGCCACCCTACCTGTCCGGCAATCCGATCGGCGACCGCGCCGAAGTCCCGGACGCGGACGGTTCGGTGTGCTGGTACAGCACCGCCGACAACCGCAATTTCACCGTCACCGCCGAATGGGAACAGGGCGGCACGATTTCCGCCGGCGTTGCCGCGCACGCGGACAAGGCAGAAGCCGCGACCAAGGGCCTGCTGAAACTCAAGGACGGCACCGAGCTCACCGGCGACTGGGACGAGGCCAGGCTCAACGGCTGCTGCGATTTCAGTGCGCTGCAGGGCGACAGCTTGGTCGAGATCGACTTCGGCGGCAGCATGGCCAGCACCGAACAGGCCGCCGAACTGGCCGACAAGGCGCTGGCGCGATTGCCCGCGCCATTGTCCGTGGATGGACGCGCCGGCGTCGCCGCTGCGCAAAAGCGCCTGGATGCGCGTTACGCCTCGGATGATCCCTGCGCGCTGTGGAGTGCGGAAGACATCACCCGCCTGCTGGGTGCACCCAGCGGCCCGCCGGAGCGCAGCGGCAACGAATGCACCTGGAGCTTCCGCAACAAACAGGGCCGCAACGCGATGTTCGTGGCCACGGTGAATCCGTTGAACGGCTATCGCCTGTTCCGGACCCAGAACGCGACCTTCGCCGGCTTCGCCCGGGGCATCAACGCAATGGGCGCGGCGGAAGGCGTGCAATTGCGCGCCAGCCAGGGCGTGGAAGGCCCGTGGGAGGCCGCGGTCAACGGTCCCATCCAGTTCAACTCGGTGCGCAAGGATGCCTCGATCGCGCTGCGCCAGTCGGGCATGAGCGAGGACGACATCCGCGCCCTGCTCGGCCATGCCTACGACCGCATCGAAGCGGGGGCCGCGCGATGAAAGCTTCGCCGAATTACATCGCCACGCTGCTGTGCGCGACCGTGCTCGCCATCGGCATCGCCGGGCCGGCATTCGCCGACGATCCGGTGCGCACGATCTACGACATCGAACTGCAACCGGATGCACGCATCCACGGCGGCAAGTCGGCCTTCCTGCAAGGCACCGCCACCCCGTACGGGCACCAGTTCCAAGTGCAGGGCACCGAGCTCGACCAACCGATCGCGGTGGGCCTATACACCAAGGATCCGTCGCATCCGCTGAAGCTGCGCGTGGTCAAGGACAGCTTCAAGGAACCCGTACGCGAGGAGCAGACCGGCGCCGATGGCCGCATCGACCTGCGCTTCCGCACCTACGACGGTTTCAAGCTGTGGGTCGCCGCCGAACAACCGACCGACTACCAGCTGGTGGTCTGGGTAGGCGACGAGATTCCCGCCGCCGCCCCGCCGCCGCCGGCGGTGGTGCCGGCCAGCGAATACGTCGAACCGCTGGCATCCGCGAAGGCGCCCACCGCCGGCACGGGTGGCGGCTGGTCGAAACGCGAAATGGGCATGGCCGCGATCCTGGGCCTGGTGCTGTTGATCGGCGGCGGGATGCTGTTCCTGCGCCGCAAACCTGTTGGAGGTCGCTGATGAATCGCACGATGTTCCGCCCCGTCGCGCTGGTCATGTTACTGACACTCTCGGTCCCCTCGCAGGCGATCGAGCCCTTCCAGCCCCTACCAGACCTGGAGGCGTTGCCGGACCTCGACAATGCGCCACCGCGCAAGCTGCACGCCGACCAGCCGAGCTGGGGCCAGCCGGTGGATGCCAACGGCAATGTCGGCGGCGCCAATACCGGCAAATCCGATGGAAATTTCAACGGCACCGCCAGCAGCACCGACAACGGCGGCTATGCCACCAACAACACAGGCGGCAACACCAATGGCAGCGCCAGCAGTAACAACAACGGTGGCTACGCCAGCAATAACACCGGCGGCAACAACAACGGCAGCGCCAGCAGCAACGACAACGGCGGCTATGCCAGCAACAACACAGGCGGCAACACCAATGGCAGCGCCAGCAGCAACAACACCGGCGGTGGCAACACCAATGGCAGCGGGAACAACAGCGCGAACAGCGGCGGCATGAACAGCGCCGGCAAAGGCGGTCTCAACAGCAGCCTGAACAGCAGCCACGGCAGCGGCCTGAACAGCGACGCCTATCCGCCATTGACCAAGGTCGATGCCGCGATGCAGCCGAACTACGCGCCGCCGGGGATGCCGCAGATGCCGTCGAAATGCGCGGAAGACAAGTCCTGCAGGCCTTGCTTCGAGGACGCCAACGCCAACCTGGACATCCGTCGCCGCAACCTGGAGAAGGTGCGCGGGATCTACACCTACACTCATCGCTTCGCGCAGGAAGGCAAGGACTTGATGAACGGCGTCGGCGGGCTCGCCGGCGGGGCGCCGGCGGTGGAAGCCGCGGTGCAATCGCGTTCCGTCGACCAGTCGCTGGACGCGTTCGACGACACCGTGCGCGCCAAGAACGCGGAGCTGCTCGGCAAGCTGAAGGACGACCTGCACGAACTGGCCGCCTGCGAAGCCAAGTACTACGGCAACAACGAGTGGTACCCGCGCTATGGCGAGCTGTACTACCAGTTCATGCAGGCGCGCTACTCGCTCTAAAGCGCAGGATTCCGGAGGAAACACGATGAACAGGTCCATCCTTGTGCTGGCCATGCTGCTGTCGCTGGTGGTTGCCGCCTGCCGGAAGCCGGAGGCATCGGTTGCCGCCACGCCCGCCCAGACCGCACCGGCATCCACCACGGCGGCTACGCCGCTCCCCGATGCGCCTGCGGGCACCGCCGCGCCACAACCGCCACCGCAGGACCTACTCGCCTTCGCCGCCGGCACGCAGATCGTCGCCAAGCCGCAGGACAACCAGGGCCTGTTCCAGATGGACAGCGACCCGATCAACCTGATCGACGAAGCCGCATCCACCGACTGGACCGCCATCGCCAAACCCGTCCCGGTGGTGGTGTTCGAGTTGCCGGAGCGCACCGAGGTCGAGCGGCTGGTGTTCGACAGCGCCGGCCTGAACCGCGACGAGAAATCGCCGAAGTCGGTGAAGGTGGAACTGTCCGATGCCGGCATCGACAGCGGCTACACAACCATTCTGGAAACGCAGTTGGAGAAAGCCCGCAACGACCAGTCGTTCGCGGTGGCGGAAAAGACGGCCGGGCGCTGGCTGCGCCTGAGCGTGGCGAGCAATTACGGCGACGACTACGTCGGCATGACCGGCCTGCACGCGTACGGGAAGCAACTGACGCAGGACGCCGCGCTCGCTGATGTGAGCGGCACCTACGACGGCTGGAACGGCTGGGGCAAGGTCCGGCTGAAACAGGAAGGCACCCGCGTCACCGGCTGCTACGAATACCGCGATGGCGTGATTGCCGGCGGCATCGAGGGCCGCCTGCTGAAGGCCACGATGCAGGAAACCGACGACGATGACACGCAAACGAAGCAACTCGGCCTGTTCTCGTTCAGCCAGGATGGATCGCTGGTGATGGGCCTGGCGCGTGCGGCAGACGCGGAGCCGGGCGCCGGTTTTTCCACCTTCTATACCGGCAAGAAGCTGGGCAACGACATCGGCGATTGCCCGCGCATCCCGGGCTGGAAGGGCAATGCCGCGCAATCGCAGATCGGCGCCGAACTGGAAAGCAACGGACGCGCGCGGCTGGACGGGATCAACTTCGATTTCTCCTCCGCGCGGCTGCGGCCGGAGTCCGAACCGCTACTCACGCAGGTCGCCTCGATGCTCAACGAACATCCGGATTGGACGCTGACGCTGGAAGGCCATACCGACAAGGTCGGCGGCGCGGCCTACAACCAGCGCCTGTCCGAGCAGCGTGCGGCGGCGGTGGTCGCCTACCTGGTCGCGCAGGGCGTGGACGCGAAGCGACTGGATTCGGTCGGCTTCGGCATGGACAAGCCGGTTGCCTCCAACGACAGCGAGGCCGGCCGCGCGCAGAATCGGCGGGTGGAGATCGTCCGCAAATGAACGCCACCTTGAAAACGATCGTTGCGATGTTGGTGTTGTTCCCGTTGCTCGTTATTGCTCAGGCCTGGCACGAGCCGCGACCCGGCAGCACCGAGCGCGCGCAGGTGATGTCGGCCCTCCGCAGCGAATTATCCCAATACGATCCGGATGCCGAGAAGCTTCGATTCGTCGTGCGCGAGCTGTGTCTGTCCGACACCACGGGCTGGATCGAAGCCGACCCGCAATCGGCGGAAGGCGAAAACCGCTACGAGCCGGTGAGCGCATCGCTACGGAAACGCCATGGAAACTGGGTCGTGGACCGACTGGCCTGCAGTGAGGAAGCGTGCGATGCAGGGACTACACCGGGCGAGATAAGCCGAAAGATCCATCCTGCATGCATGTGATCAGTTCCATGTTGATCGCAACACTGCTGCATCAGCCCTCCCGTGGTTCCAGTCGAAACACAAACCGACTCCGACTGCACGACCGTCCGCTTCGGGTCGCTAGTTGCCACCAAGCGGAGCAGTCCAATTCCGGCCATGAACGGTCGGTCGCCAACGGCTGCTTCTGGGCCGCTCACTCTAGTTTGAAGACGCGGGCCTCGCATCGGTTGGCTTGGAAC
>JAFEEP010000420.1 GCA_018241045.1 Pseudomonadota bacterium
CCGAGAAGTCGCCGGCGGAAAACAGGTCGATTCCCGAAACCTTGAGCTTGGTTGAGGTTACCGATCCTTCATAGCCCGTGGACGCGCCGGTGACGTGATCGGCCAACGCGCGGCACATTTCCCACAGCGGGGCGACAAGGCCGTAGCAGGTGCCGCGATGCTGAACGCATTCGCCCACCGCCATCACCGCCGGGTCCGATGTGACCATGTGATCGTCTACCAGAACGCCGCGCTCGACTTCGATCCCCGCCGCCTTGGCAAGGCCGGTCGCGGGGCGGATGCCGACCGCCATGACCACGATGTCGGCCGGATATTCGCGCCCGTCCTTGAGCCGGACCGCGGCGACATGGCCGTCCTTCTCGATGATCGCGGCAGTATCGCCGCCGGTAACGATGGTCTGGCCGCGCCGTTCCAGCTCGGTCTTGAGCAAGTAGCCCGCTGCCTCGTCGAGCTGGCGCTCCATCAGGGTCGGCATCAGGTGGACCACGGTGACCTGCATCCCGCGCAGCGACAGCCCGTGCGCCGCTTCGAGGCCCAACAGGCCCCCGCCGATCACCACCGCCGAGCCTCCGGCCTTCGCCGCAGCCAGCATCTTGTCGACGTCATCCAGGTCGCGGAAGGTGACCACGCCGGGCAGGTCGTGGCCGGGAACCGGGATGATGAAGGGATCGGAGCCGGTGGCGATCAGCAGCCGGTCATAGGGTTCGATTCGGCCCGACTTTGCCACCACGGTCTGTGTCTTGCGGTCGATCGAAACCACCGGATCACCCGCTATCAGGGTGATCGCGTTATCGGCGTACCAGGCAGCATCGTTGATCACGATGTCCTCAAAGACCTTTTCTCCGGCGAGGACCGGGGACAGCATGATCCGGTTGTAGTTGACTCGGGGTTCGGCCCCGAAGATCGTTACCGCGAAGCGGCCGGGATCGCGGGCAAGCACTTCCTCCACCGCGCGGCACCCGGCCATGCCGTTGCCGATTACCACCAGACGCTCGGCAAGGTTGCCGCCGCCCGGTTCCTGAATGAATGTCGCTGGCGCGTTCAACACGTTTCTCCTCAGGCGCCGCGCGACACGAAAAAGCCGCCACGGATCGGCCCCGAAGGGACGATACGGGCGGCTTCGATGCCACGCGTTGTCAGATTGTCCGGCGGAGGCGCTGGTTCGTCCTTCCTTGGACGGCGCTGTTCCGCTTTCAGATGCAGACTAAGTGATTCGGGCGCGGGCTGGCAAGGACTATTTTGCAGTGCAGCATTTCCGCGCCTGATCGTTCAATAGGCGAACTCGACCTGCAGCCAGATCTTGCGGGTATCCGCCCCGAAGGTGGCGGCGTTGTAGTCCGCGAACTTGGCGAGCAGATTGGCGCGGCCCAGCTTGAAGCCCAGGCTGGCGTCCCATTCGTCGCCATAGTGCAGGTTGCCTGCGTCGCTTTCGAAGCGATGGAAGGTTACGCCGGCATTGAGTCCGGGCAGGGGCTTCACGGTCGGGAACTTGACCGTCGCGCCGCCGTACCAATCCTCCAAACCCGCCGCTGGCGTGGTCAGGAACAGGTCGGCCCAGCCGTTGAACTTGTGCAGCGTCGCCATCGGCGTCTGCAGCGCATGGCCGTTGTCCGATCCGAGCTTTTCATAACCCGCGTTCATCCCGATCGGGCCAAGGCCGAGCCCCGCCTCGGCGGCGATGTAGTCGGCCCCGTAGTGCGCCGGATTGTCCTTCCACGGCGATTGCCGGGCATAGCTGGCGGCAAGGTTGAGCGACAGCTTCGGCGCCAGCTTGAACGCCGAGGTGGCTCGTGCACCATAGGTCTGGGTATCGGCATTCGTCACGGCGAGCGCGCCGAGTTGCTCGGCCGGATCGTAATCGAGCAGGTAGGCGAAGCCCTTCACATTCACCGGCCCCAGCTTCGCGCCCGCGCCAAGGAAGGTGAAATGGCCGTCATAGGCAAGGCGCGGTCCGGCATCGACGCCGAAGATCGTCCGCTGGCTGAGCGAATAGGTTGCATCGACGTTGACCGGACCCAGCCTGGCCTCAGCGCGCAGCGCGTCGAAGGTCTGCTCGTTCTGACGCCAGCCGACCGAGCCGACCCAACGCTGATCGTCGAGGTTGATCCGCTGCCGACCCAGGGTCAGCGTCAACGGCTTCGACTTGTATTGCACCTGCAGCCGGTTCAGTTCGACGTTCATCGGATCGGCGACCACGGCATAGCCGGTGCGGCGCTGGCTGTCGGCAATTGCAAAGGGGAAGGCGTTATAGTCCTTGGTCAGGGCCAGCGTTCCTTCCCCTTCGACGAGCAGCGAGAGCCCAGACTTGTGCTTCAGCTCGGCCCCGGCACGCAGACGGAGCGTGACGGCATCGGCGTCCAGTGTGGGCGTGTCGACGTTCTCGTAGCGCAGGCGCCCCTCGACGATCGGATCGAGCGACAGGCCATCGCCCAGTGCGACCGGATCTCCCGGCGCGGCAAGCGCGGGGTGAGCAAGGGCGAGCGGCGCCGCGAGAACCGCGGCCGCGAACAGGTGATACTTCATGATGGTCCTCCCAGACCTTGGCTGTGGAACCGTTCGGCATCGCTCTCATTGATATTGGTCAAGCCGCCTTCTCCGGACGGTCCTTGGTGAGCGAGGCGCATCGGCCCCACCCAGTCCGATCAGATTCGCGCGCCCTGCAGCGCGGCACCCCAGGTCGTCCGCCAGCGGCTCTTGACCAGGGTCAGCCCGAGCAGCGCGACAAGGGCGAGGGCAGAGAAGATCAGGAAGCCAATGGAGGCGCTGCCGGTGGCCTTCCTGATCGCGCCCAGAGAGCTTGCGAGGTAAAACCCGCCCAGCCCGCCGCCGAAGCCGACCAGACCGGTCATTACCCCGATCTCCTTGCGGAAACGCTGCGGGACCAGCTGAAACACCGCGCCGTTGCCCAGCCCCAGCGTGCCCATCACGGCCACGAACAGCGCCACCGCCAGCGCAAGACCATTGGTGGCCAGCGCCGCGATGGCGCCAAGCAGGATGGCGGCGAGCGCGTAAACCACCGTCAGCGTCCTGATCCCGCCGAAACGGTCGGCCAGCGCCCCGCCGACCGGGCGCAACAGCGACCCGACGAATACCGCAGCGGCGGTGCAGTAACCGGCGACGACTGGCGTGACCTTGAAGGTATCGGCGTAGAAGGTCGGCAAGGAACCCGACAGGCCGACGAAGCCGCCGAAGGTGACGAAGTAGAACAGCATGAACCACCAGGCGTCCGCGTCCTTGAGGACGGTGGCATAGGCCGAAAGCGGCTTTGGCGCGGGCTGGTCGGGGCTGTCCTTGGCGGCGACGAGGTAGAAGGCGAAGACCGCGACCAGCGGGATCAGCGCCATGCCGAAGACGTTGGTCCAGCCATAGGTCTTGGCAAGCAGCGCGGCGAACAGTGCCGCGAAGACCGTGCCGGAATTGCCCATGCCCGCGATGCCCATCGCCTTGCCCTGGTGTTCGGGCGGATACCACCGGCTGGCCAGCGGCAGCGACACGGCGAAGCTTGCCCCGGCAAAGCCGAGGACGACGCCGACCGCCAGGATGCCCTCGTAACTCGATACGCCCAGCCACCAGGCTGCGAACAGCCCGGCGATCACCACAACCTGGTTGATGATCCCGGTAGCCTTGGGCCCGATCCGATCGACCATGAATCCGTTGATCAGGCGGATCACCGCCCCGGCCAGTGTCGGCACCGCGACCATCAAGCCTTTCTGCGCGGGATCGAGCCCCAGATCCTTGGAGATGATCGGCGCCAGCGGGCCGAGCATCACCCAGCACATGAAGGCGATGTCGAAATAGAGGAACGCGGCGATCAGCGTCCGGCGGTGGCCCGATTGCCAGAATGGCTTGCCGGTGGGGATGCGCGGAACGTCCGCTGTCATGGCTAGCGTTGCCATTGGTTAGGCCCTCCTTGGACTTGACGGAATGGTTGCGGGAACGATCTTCACGCGGGCGGGCGTCACGCCCGCACACGCAAGGGGCTGAACGGAGCGATGCGCAGCGACGGCGAACTGGTGGTGGCGGCGGGTTTTGCGAGCCTGACGGGACCGCGCGCCGACAATCAGGATTTCGGCGGGGTTCACCTCGGCACCGCGCTGGAACGCGCACGCCACGGGATCGTCGCCGCTCTGGCCGACGGTGTTTCGGGCGGCAAGGCCGGGCGCGTAGCGGCGGAACTGGCGGTGCGTGCGTTGGTCGAGGGGTTCTATGCCATGCCCGACACACTGGGCGCTGCGCGGGCGATGCAGGCGGCGCTCGCCGCCTACAATCGCTGGCTGTATGCCCAGGGGCGCGGCGACGGGATGCAGAACAGCGCCACCACCCTCACCGCGCTGGCCCTGCGCGGGCGGCGGGCGCACCTCGTCCACGTCGGCGACAGCCGGGCATGGCGCTTTTCCGCCGGACGGCTGACCTGCCTCACCACCGATCACGTCCGTCCCGAACCCGATCTGCGCCACGTGCTGATCCGCGCGCTGGGAATCGAGCCCGAGCTGCGGCTCGATCATGGCGATGTCGAACTGGCCGAGCACGACCGTCTGCTGCTGACCAGCGACGGGGTCCACGGCGCACTCTCGCCCGTGAAGATCGCGGCGATCCTCGGCGAGAACGCCAGCGCCGAAGCGACCGCCCAGCGGCTGGCCGAGGCTGCGATCGAGGCCGGGAGCAGGGACAACGCCACCGCGCTGGTGCTCGACATGGTGCGCCTGCCCGCGCCGGACCACGATGGCATCCTCGCCGGGCTGTCTGATCTGCCCTTCGTCGATCCGCCCCGACCGGGCGAGAGCATCGACGGCTTCCGCGCCGAGGCCGTGCTGTCCGAAGGACGTCACGCAGTGTTGCTTAAGGCCATCGACGGCGAGGATGGCAGCCGCGTGGTGATCAAGTTTCCACGCCGTGAAGTGCTGACCGATCGCGCGCTGCGACTGGCCTTCGCCCGCGAAATGCTGCTTGCCCAGCGGATCTCCAGTCCCTTCGTGCTGGCCGCGCATCCGGTTCGCCCCGACCGGCAGACGGCGCTCTACGGCGTCCAGCCGTTCCTTGAGGGCGAGACGATGGCCCAGCGGCTGGAGCGCGGCCGGCCCTCGCTCGGCACCGCGCTCGACGCGGCGATCAAGCTGACCCGCGCGGTCGCCGCGCTGCACCGGCTCGACGTAGTCCACCGCGACCTCAAGCCCGACAACGCGATCCTCACGTCCGACGGCGGCTTGAAGCTGATCGACCTTGGCGTTGCCCGCCTGCCGCGGATCGAGGACTTTCGCGTCGACGAGATTCCCGGCACGCCTGGCTTCATGGCGCCCGAGCAGTTCGAGGGGAACGCGGGCGACGCGCTGACCGACCAGTTCGCGCTTGGCGTCACGCTTTACCGCTGGTTCACCGGCCAATGGCCCTACGGTGAACAGGAGGCATTCCAGCGTCCGCGCTTCGGCCGCCCGGCGCCCCCTTCGCGCCATCGCCCGGAGATCCCGAGCTGGCTCGACGATGCCATTCTCACCGCGATCCAGCCCGAGCGCGATGCACGTTTCGACGACGTGATCGGATTGCTCCGTGCGCTCGAAGGGGGCGGTTCGCTCGAGGGCGGATCGCGGCGCAACCTGCCGCTGATCGAGCGCGATCCGGTGCGGTTCTGGCAGGCGCTTTGCGCGCTGCTCGCAGCGGGCCTGCTGGCCGCGCTCGTACTGCGCTAGGTGCCCTCGCGCCACGGTCAAACGCCTTTCGTTTCGCGCACGCAAAAAAAGCCGCCTCGAACGGACCCTGGCGGGTCGATTCGGGCGGCGTCGTTGCCACGCAATGTCAGTTTCAAGCCGATTTCCGCGACCGCACCGTCCTTGGTGCGCGGCTGATCGGATGCCCTATGGGTAAGCGATTCGTTGCACTTGCGTAAAGTCCGTTTTGCAACGCAGCAAAAGCCGCCTCACGGCAGGCGCGACAGGTAACCTTCGAGGTCGTGCGGATCGAAGGTCATGCCATCGAAGAAACTGTTGTTTTCCAGCGTCATGACGCCCTGCTGGGTGCCTACCGCGGTCAGCCCGGAAAGGCTGCCCTCGACCTTCGAGCTGGCTCCCGGCAGCGGCTCTCCGCTGCCGAGAAGGGCGCTGCGATAGACGTCCGGGCGGAACACCCGCGCCGCCTTCCGCGCATCGGCCGCCGAGAATCCACCGCCCTCCCAGCGCACCATCTGGGTGTAGAGCCATTCGGCCTGGCTGACCCAGGGGAAGTTCGCCGCCTCGCGGTACTGGAACATGAAATCAGCATAGTGGACCGGCGCGCTGCCCTTGCTCAGCAGCAGGCGATCGGAAATCGCCCGGCGGATCAGTTCGGCCGAGCCATCAAGGTATTCGCGCCGGGCGAGGATCGCGGCGTTCTCCTCCCAGTTGGCTGGATCGACGAAGTGCCGGCCGGCCGCCACCAGCGCGCGGATCAACGCCTCGACCTCGTTGCGACGCTCGGCCAGGACCGGCTCGCGCAGGGCGAGAACCTTTTCCACCCCGCGCCGCCAGATCTGTGCCGTAGCCAGCACGATCTGCCCCGCGCCACGTTCCACCGCAACCGAGTTCCACGGTTCGCCAACACAAATCCCGTCGACTTCGCCAGCCTCGAGTGCATCGGCGCAGAATGGCGGGGCGATGGTGACGATCTCGACGTCATGGTCCGGGCGGATGCCGCTGGCGGCGAGCCAGTAGCGCAGCATATAGTTGTGGCTTGAATAGCGGTGAACCACCCCGAAGCGCAGCCTGCGCCCCTGCGCCGCGCGCTGCTTGGCATAGGCCGCCAGCGTCATCCCGACCACGCGCGGATCGCCCAGCCGCCCCGGCGCGCTGACCAGATTGGCCAGCTCCGGTCGCAGGGTGATGGCATTGCCGTTGAGCCCGAGGACGAAGGGCACCGACAGCGGCTGCGCGGGCCGTCCCCGCCCCAGGGTGGCGGCGATTGCCAGGGGCGCGACAAGGTGCGCGGCATGGCTGTGGCCGTAGAGCAAGCGGTCGAGCACGGTCGCCCAGCTCATGTCGCGGACCAGACGCAGCGACAGCCCCTCGGCCTCGGCAAAGCCGTGTTCGCGGGCAAGGATCGGCAGGCAGGCATCGACCAGCGGCAGGAAGCCGATGGTCAGTTCGCCGCCCCGGTCAATCGCGGCCATCAGGTTCCTCCCATCAACTTGTGCGCGGTGACCACCGCCTCGGCGATCTCGGCAATTCGGCGGCCCTGGTCCATCGCGGTCTTGCGCAACTAGGCATACGCCTGCGGTTCGGCAATGTGCCGGGTGTCCATCAGGATGCGTTTCGCCCGGTCGATGCAGTCGCGCTCGGCCAGCTTGCCCTGGGCGTCGGCCAGATCGCTTTGCAGCCGCGCGAAGGCGTTGAATCGCCGCACCGCGAGATCGAGGATCGGGCGGATGCGA
>JAFEEP010000421.1 GCA_018241045.1 Pseudomonadota bacterium
AACTGCGGCTGGGAGGGTCCAACGACGCAGCCCGACGTGCTGGCGCGGCGTGCGCGCCTCGTGCGCGCCTTGCTCGCCACCTTGCTGCTCGCGCACGGCACGCCGATGCTGGCCGCGGGCGACGAGTTCGGCCACACGCAGGGCGGCAACAACAACCCGTACTGCCAGGACAACGCGATCGGCTGGATCGACTGGGCGGGCCGTGATCGCGCGCTTGAGGACCATGTCGCCGGGCTTGCCGCCGAGCGGGCGCGCAGGCTGGCGGGCCAAACCACATTTCCTGAAGGCGGAAGCTGGCTCCGCCCCGATGGCGTGGCGATGAGCGTCGCCGACTGGGAAGACCCGGCCAGCGATGGCGTCGACTTTGTCCCGCCCGCCGGATCACCTGCGCCCGGCCTGCACATCCGCCGTGCCGAGCGCCTGGCCCGGCTACGTTAAAGCAGGTCGAGCGCCTTGAGCACGGCGGCCTGGTCGTAATAGGGCCGCTCGCAGACGATCCTGTCGCTGCCCGGGGCGAATTCGAAACTTGCCGCCATGCGCACGCGAAAGTTCCGCCCGGTCGGCTCGATCTTGCGCCCCATCAGGGTCAGCGGGCCAAGGTGCGTCCCCGCCAGCCAGAACTCGACCAGCACGGTCTCGCTGTCCTGACAGGCGGCAAGCGCGATGATCTCGTTATGCTGCTCGGGGAAGGGAATCCGCGACAGGGTGAAATAGCGTCGCACCTGCTCATCGCCATCGAACACCGCACCCGATCCGTAAAGCTCGTAGCGGGGGTGGGCGAACGTGGCCAGCACCCCATCCCAGTCGTGCGTGTTCTCCAGCGCCATGTGGCGCCGCACGGTATCGATGCGGCGGCGGTGGAGATCGTCCATGGACTGATGATACGAGGGCGGACCTGCCGCTGGCAAGCCCGCCCTGTCCTGGCGTCCGATGCCCGGGTTACTTGGCCTGCGGAGCCGCCGCTGCCGCATTGGCGGGCAGGCCGCCAAGCTGGCTGACCAGCTTGGTATAGGCGTCGAGATAGGCCAGCACGATGATCTGCCCGATCTCGGTGTTCTGGTAGCCGCCGCCGGCCGCGCCACCAAAGGCGCCGCCGCCGAACAGCCCGCCACCCGCGCCCCAACCCAGGTCGCTCTTGCGGTAATAACCTTCGGTCAGCGCCATTTCCTCGGTGGTGCGGGCGTTGACCGCCGACAGGGTGACGTTGGCCTCCCCCTTCTTGACGCTGATCCCGCCAAGGATCGCCCCGGCGCCGTGGCCGAACAGCCCGCCGCCGATACCGCCAAGAATTCCGCCGATCGCATTGCCGCCCGAATTCTTGTTGGTCGAAACGATGTCGGGCTGGAGGAAGTAATCGGCCGCCTTGACCTGGCCCTTGCCCAGGTTCGAACCGGCTTGCAGTTCGCCATTGTCGGCCATGGCGCGCTCCATCGCGCGGCTCTGCATCGCCCGGCCGCGATTGACCAGGCTGAAGCAACCCGATTGCTGGACGAAGATCTTGATGATCGCCTCGGGGCTGCCCAGACTCAGTTCGCGCCACCACTGGTTGTCGGGCTCGACGATTGCCACGGTTCCCAAGTTGCGGGTGCAGCGCGGAATCTCGCGCGTGCCCTTGGCCTGGGCCTGGCGGCCTGACGATCCCTTGTCCCCGGCCAAGGCCGGCGTGGCGGTGGTGGCGACGAGAACCAGCGCGATCGCACCGGATATGTACTTGCGCATTACAAACTCCCTGTTCGAATGCGGCTCCGTTGTGGAGTGCCGCATGGGATGCGCGACCCGGAATGACGACAGCCTAGGCTCAAGAACGCTCCGTGGATTGGCAATTTACGCCAGTTCGGCGGATTCTCAAACCGGCTTGTTGTCGATCAATCGCGTAGCACCGATCCGCGCAGCGACAAAGAGCCGGGAGGAGTTATCCTTATGTTTCAAAGCCAAGGCAAGGCTTTCGGCGTCACGCACCTCGGCATAGTCGACCGCGGAAAAGCCCGCTGCAAGAAGTGCGTCAACCAACCGGGGCAATACGTGGTTCTGCGCCTCGCCCCCGCGCAGCGCGGCGATCGCCTGGTCCATGGCGCGCGGCAGGGCGGCGGCCTGGGCGCGCTGTTCGCTCGAGAGAAAAGCGTTGCGCGATGACAGGGCAAGGCCGTCCGCTTCGCGGACCGTGGCGACTCCCAGGATTGCCTCAGTGGCGGGCGCGGTCAGGTCAAGGTCGCGGGCCATGCGGCGGATCACGGCGAGTTGCTGCCAGTCCTTTTCGCCGAACAGCGCCACGTCGGGCCGGACCTGGTTGAACAGCTTGGCAACCACCGTCGCCACGCCATCGAAGTGCCCGGGCCGGGCCGCGCCGCACAGGCTTTCGCTGACCCCCGTGACGCTGATCGAGGTGGCATAGCCATCGGGATACATCGCCGCGGCGCCGGGCGCCCAGACCAGCGCGACCCCTTCGTTCGCGAGCAACTGGCAGTCGCGTTCAAGCTGGCGGGGATAGCGATCAAGATCCTCGTTCGGGCCGAACTGGCGCGGATTGACGAAGATCGAGACGACCACGTGGCGGGCGCGGCGGCGCGCCTCGCGGACCAACGTCAGATGACCCTCGTGCAGCGCCCCCATGGTCGGGACCAGCGCGATCGTGCCTTCGGTGCGCAGCGCGGCGAGAGCACTGCGCAGTGGATCAAGCGATGACACTGTTTGCACGGCCAAATCCCCTCCTGTAGAAAGCAC
>JAFEEP010000422.1 GCA_018241045.1 Pseudomonadota bacterium
ACAACGCGCCAGACGTGTTTGAGGATGGTCTGGTGCGGGTGCGACTTGGCGACAAGTTCGGCTATGCCGATCGCCGCCTGAAGCTGGTCATTCCGGCAATCTACGATGGGGCCTATCCGTTCACCGGGAAGCGGGCATGGGCCTGCATCGGCTGCGCGCCGGTCTCGGATGGAGAACACAGCTGGTATCGCAGCGGGCAGACCGTCTGCCTCGATCCGCGCGGCAACCACCGTCCGGAGGCAGAATGCGGGACTGCCGGCTGGGCACCGCCTCAATTGCGCGAGTAGCGCCCGCGCCCCATGTTTTCCGGGATGAGATCGCGCCCTTGCACTTGAAGGCGCATGACCTCGAACGGCGGTGCGACCAGTTGCTGCGTATCGACGGCCACCGCCTGCACGCCCTCGGCCAATGGCTTGATCGGCAGCGGTGCAGAGCGCCTGGAACCGTCCGGCAAGGTAAGGACAAGTTGCTCGACCGCCGCGCCGCTCCTCCGGGAAACGAAGGCCCAGCCACCCCGGCTGGTTTCGGCGGCTTCACGGTAACCGTCGCTGAACACAAAGGTCACGCTGACACGCGACAAGCGCATTTCACGGGCCGGATCGCCGACCACCACCCCCACGCCGCGCCGCCATTGCGACGGCGGGATAGGCGCATCGGCGGCGGCATCGACGGGCGCGGCCTGACATTCTGTCGGCATCACCGGGGCGCCAATGTCCGGCAGGGGCGCGGCGGCGGTGCGGTAGGCCTGCTCCATTTCGTAATGCGCTTCGTACCAGGCCACCATGGCGGCTTCGGCGGCCGTGCGGTCTGCCTCGCTTGCGCCCGCAGCCGCGCCTTTCGCGGTTGCCCGGCTGGCTTCGTCCCGGGCAGTTTCCGCGATGCGCTTCGCCTCTGCCGCCCGCGCCTGCTCGGCAGGGCCGGGAGCGGGGCGATCTTCGGGCAGGATTAATGGCGGAGAAGCCGCCGCGCCAATGGTCCAGGGGCAGCGTTCGGCAATCGCTTCGGCCTCGCGTGCGCGCTGCGCATTACGCAGACCGCGCTCGGCCGCTTCGTCCCAAGGGAATGCCTGATCGACGCGCAGCAGCGGCGCATCCCCGGCGGGCAGATCGGCTGCAAGGGTCACCGTCTGGCCGGTGCGACCCCAGCGCCCCTTGGCCACCTGATCGACCGCGCCGTAGCTGATATACCATTCGAACCGGCCATCGGCCTTCAGCAGCAGTTCCGAGCCGGTCTCCATCACGCCGGACAGGTGGTAGTGGCCCGCCAGCACTGCGTCAGGCTTGCCCATATCGGTCGGCGGTCCCGACCGCACGCAGCGCATCCGGCGCCCTTCGCTCTCCAGCTGCCGCTCCATGTCATCCGCAATCGGACCGACGTTCACGTCCCCTTCTGCCGACGGCGCCTGCCGGGCCTGATCGAGATAAGCCCTGCCTCTTGCCAGTACGGCACAGGGATCACCTTTACCGGCTGCATGAGACTCACGGGCAATGTCGCGTTGCAAATCCGCCCGGACCACAAGTCCCAACCCGTCCTGCCCGTCAGGGTCGTCTGCCAGCAAGGCCGCAGCCTGGTTATAAAATTCGAGCGCACCGGCATGATCACCGACCGCTTTGGCTTCTCTCGCTTTTTCCAGCACCACCATGGCGGTTTGCGCCTGCTGTTGCGGCGCCTGGGCGGGAAGCGGGGCACTGGCCAGCAATGCGGAACCGGTGAGTATCAAGCTGCGGCGGCGCGGCATGGTCAGTCTGTGTCCTTCTCGCGCGTGGTCGGGAGCACGGCATGATCCCCATCCTCGTTCCGCCCATCCTCGCAGCTTGCGGGGAGCGCTTCGTCGATGTTGTCCAGCACGCGCAGCTGAACATTGATGGGACCATCGCTGGCCGTATAGGCGGTATCCCCGTTCGGGTAAGTATAGCCCCGGAAGAAGCGCGGCGGGCTGGTGCAGGTGATCAGCGCATAGGGAGCGTTGAACAGGTCGTTGTCGTTATGGTCGGTCAGGTGAAACGTTTCGCCGAACGGACCGCTGCCAAAGCGTTCGCGCAAGTCGAAGGCGGCATCGGGCAGGCGCACCGGCAGTCGGAATACGGGCGTGCGGCCTTCTTCGTCCGTCCGGCCCTGAAACACCTTCTTCTGGTCGGTCACGAAGGGCAGTTCATAGTCCGTCGCCCGGCTGGCTGACAGGGCATAGTCGGTATGGGCGGCGGGCTTCCCCGTGCGCGGTTGCAGCAGGACGAAGCGATAGGCATATGCACCGCTGCCGATCACTTCACCTCCGGCCGGGGCGGCAGCGCCGGCGGCGAGAGCGTCCCAGCGGTCGGCATCCGGGGTGCTCGCTTCGCTGGCTTCAGCCGCAGCAACCGCAGCCTCCGGCCCCGCTTCTGCCCAGGCATCGGCCTTCTCAAAGCTCTCGTCGATGGCGTCGAGCAGATGGCAGGTCTTGCCCAGCCGCACATTGTCAATCGCCGCCACGTCGAGAATGTGCGCCTCCCCGTCAGCCCGATAGCTGGCAATGACATGGGCTTGCACCTTGCCGGTCTTGCCGCGCAGCTCGGCCAGCGGATCACCTGCGCCTGCGGCCGGCAGCAGCCGATAGCGCGTGCGCACGATATTGCAGCGCTCCAGCACCAGGTTCTCGCCATCGGCAATGACCATGCCGATGAAGATGTCCAGCGGGGCTGCGTCTGCCTCTTGCGCCCGGACCGCAGCTGGCAGCAGCAGGCCGATCGCGCAGAGCCTGATCAAGACGCGCAGGCATCGATTGCAGGACGAAGCGGCTTTACTTAGAGCAGCAGTATGGATGGTCATACGTTCCGAAAAGTCCTGCATTTTTTTGTGCGCTATCAGCCCCTCGCGCTGGTTGCCAGCCTCGTTCTGCTAACCGCCCCGCTGCGCGCCGCCAGCGATGACCGCCAGGTCTATGCCGGAACGGTCGGAGCCGCCCAGGTCGTCGTGGAACTGGAAGGCAGCGGCGACAATGTGACGGGACGCTATTTCTATCGCAAGTATCGGCTCGATATCGGCCTTAGCGGCCGCTGGACGGGCGACA
>JAFEEP010000423.1 GCA_018241045.1 Pseudomonadota bacterium
CGGCGCGACGGCAAAGCCAAGGATGCGGGCACGGTGGGCGCACCCCGGGCGGCTCAGTTCGATGCGTTCCTCCACCAAATCAATGCAATTAAGCGTTAGCCCCACCACATCCCGCACCTTCAACCCCGCTCCCAGCATCACCGCCACCAGCGCCAGATCCCGGTACTCGATCCACGCCTCGGCGCCCTTCCCCCCGCGCTCGAGGTCCGCGAGTTTCGTCTTGAGCCGCGCGATCAGCACTTCACATTCGGCGGCGGTCAGGAACCGTCCGGGCTGGTCGTCGCCCTGCCCCATCCGTTCCCGACCCGCGAGGCTGCCAACATTGTCACCGCGGTAGCCCAGGGCGCCCAGATGCGCGAACACGCGCTCGAGCTGGCGCACGTACTGCTGGCGCTGACGCCCGCGCTGGGCCCGCTGGCGGGGCGCGCTGCCGGCGCCGTCGAGAAAGCGTCGGATGTCGTCGGCTTCGAGCTGATCGAGGCGTCGGCCCTGGGCACTGAGCCACTGGCAGAAGCGGCCGAACATGGCCGTGTAGACCGTCTTGGTGGAGGCCCGCAGGGGCTGGTGATGGAGCCACGAGGCATAGGCGAGCTCAGGAGTGCTGAGCCAGGGCGTGAGGCTGTCGAAAAGGTCGGGGGTGGGGGCGGCGTCGATTTGTGGCGCCTGACGCTTAATTGCATAGGTGGTGCGGTGTGCAGTGTCAGCGGGTTCCATGGGGCCTCTCGCAGGGGGAGCGGAATGATGTCGACGTGTGGGTGGGTAAACGTACAGCAATTCATGCCCGACAGGGCATGCGCGATGCGTGACCGCCCCGGGCAGGGGCAGGGGCCGGACTCAGGCACGCCTGGCGCCCCCACCCCACCCGGTGGCGGGTCACGGACGGGGGCATCCGCAGTCCCCTACCGGCGCCGGGCCCCGGCGCAGGATCACGCGAAGTACGCCCGAAATTTGGCGCGCGGCTGGAATTCCGCAAAACATTGATCAGCGAGATCTCGCAGCACCGTCGCTGCCTCGGGGCTCGTGCGATCGAGCCCGATGACCCGTGCCTGGGCCTGCGCCGGCGGACGGTCCACGCGCAGGTAGCGGTCACCGGCGAGCAGTCCCGCCAGGCGTACCGACAGATCCTCCTGACTGCCGAGGGTGAGCTGCACCAGGCCGCGGCGCGACAGCAGCCAGCGCAAGCCGCCGCGACGCGGGTGGCCCGCCGCCGCCTGCGCGGGGTCGGGAGCGGCGGTGCCGATCCCCATCACATACAGATCCTCCAGCCCGCTCGCCAGCGCCTTGCGTCCGTACGCCAGTGCAACGAGTTCGGGGGCATTGGCGATCAAGCCCCCATCGACGAGCGGCTCACCGTCGGCCGGCCGAAGCGCAGGAAAATAGGTCGGTGCCGCGGCGCTCGCGAGGACCGCCTGTCGCAGCGTGATCCGGGGATGCCGGCCCTCCCCCAGGCCTTTGCCGCCCAGGATCGTGGACGCGTGGGAGCGCACGCCGACGGCGGTGACGATGAGCGGCAGGGGCAATTGCGCGAGCGGCGTATCGAGCACGGCGCGATCGCGCCCGAAGACCGCGTCCATCGTCTGGTTCAGCCCCGCGACGCCGTAGGGCGCCCGGAAGAGGCGGCGCACGGGCGTGAGCCAGTTGCGCCGGAAAATGGCCGGCCCGTGACGCTCGAAGGCCGCCCGAATGTCGGCGGCCGCGATGCCCTGCGCGACGGCAGCGGCGATCAGCGCGCCCGCCGAGGTCCCCACGCAGAGCTCGAAATGATCGCGGATACGGCCTCCGAAACGCGCTTCCATGTGCTCGAGCAGGCGGGCGGTGAAGAGCCCCCGATAGCCGCCCCCTGACAGCGCCAGCACCTGCCTGCGCTTGAGCACGGGGCGGATGCCGGCCGACGCGGCGTCGTAGAGGCGATGCTCGTCCGCACTGCCGGTAAGACTCATGGCGCCTTGTACGGATCCTGGAAAGCGATGTTCAGGTCTGTAAAGGCGGTCTGGGTCCGGTCGAGCAGGGTGAAGCTGCGGCCGTTGTTGCCGCACATCGCGGTGGCGAGAACGAGCTTCTCTTCCAGTCCGCAGCGCTGGGTCGAGTCGTCGGGCAGCCGGTAGGTGATCGGGTCGTCGCGAAACCGCGTCCACGCGTCGATGACGGCGGGCGAGGCGCCGACGATCTGATCTGCCGTCCCGAACCGCTTGATCAGGATGACGAGATTGTCCTGCAGCGTGCGTTCAGCGGGTTTCGTGGGCGGCTTCAGCGCGAAATGGCGGTGAATGATCGACACCGAAAAGGCGCTGAGCACAATATCGTCCACGAACAAGCCCCGCTGCGGTGCCCGCCCCTCGAACCACTGCTGAAGGGCCCCCCCATCGTTGCGCCCGAGATCGAACAGGCATTGCGTGCCCAGCAGATAACTGCTCACGCGCGTCATGCGTTGCCGGCGTACAGCCCATGCGGCTCGTCGTCCGCGTCGAGCCGCAAGGGTTCCACCGTGCCCTGCACCGGTTCGAGCGTCTTGAAGAGGCTTGCCATCGACGTCCGCTGCTGCTGCGCGGCGTGCACCACGTGAACAACCATCTCGGCGAGGGTCTGGATCGGCATGATGACCGAGGACTCTTCGAGTCGGGAATGATTGCTCACGATCGACACCACGTCGTTCTCCGCGATCTTGAAGAAGGCATTGCGCGCATCCGTGCGCGTGTAGTGATGGGCCTGCATGAAGTCCTGCCCCTGCAGATCATCGATGACCTGGAGGGTCCGTTCATCATCCTGTGCGAAGCCCTGGATGACTTCACCCAGATTGAGCATCTCTTGCACGGCGCGCCTCCTGTGCGGATCGATCAACGCCTAGTATAGCCACAACCGCGCCGTTTTTCTGGAAAAATGGCGCGAATACGCGCTTGCGCTGACGACAAGGGGGCTGCCCGCGAGTTGGAAGAAATCGGATGCCTGGGCACGCAGGCGGCGCGTGCCGGCGCGCCGTACTGCGCAGGGCTCCCCCTCGGAGAGCGCACCGCCGACCCTTGCTGCGCGTCGTGCGCCATCCCTCGGCGGTTCCTGCGGTCGATCTGAAAGCCTCGCATCTGCCCCGCCCGGAGTGATGCGCCGCGCCAGCTCGACGAGCCCCACCGTCCCCCGCGTTGCGCAGCGCGAAGCGAACGCTGCTCAGCGCCTCCGGTCGCACGATCGCCTATGCTGAGGGAGCCGGTGACGTTGGGGGCGGTGCCGGCTTTCTTCCCGCGGGCGGCGCACACCAACGACCCTCGACTGAACGACGCTGACGTACCGTTGAGGGCTGTAAACAGCGGCAGTCCATCTTCGCTCATCGGGCCCGCTTTGAAACCCCGCGCCAGAGCCGCGCAAGGAGGCCATCGGACATGTGCGGTCGCTACGCTCTCTACGGTCCGGCCTCGCGCCTGCGCGAAGCCTTCGACGCCGAGCCCGAAGGCTTCGCGTTCGAGCCGCGCTACAACGCGGCGCCGATGCAGTGGCTGCCGGTGGTGCGCCAGCGCCCGGGTGGCGAGCGGGTGATCCATCGGCTGCGCTGGGGCCTGGTGCCCTCGTGGGCGAAGGACGAAGCGATCGCCACCAGGCTCATCAACGCGCGCGGCGAGTCGGTCGCCGAGAAGCCGTCCTTCCGGGCGGCATTCCGCCGCCGGCGCTGCATCGTGCCGGCCAACGGCTTCTACGAGTGGCAGCCGCTCAGTGGCCCGCAGCGCAGCGCCAGGCAGCCGTTTTACATCTATCCGGTCGAGGGCGCCTTCTTTGGCCTGGCGGGGCTGTGGGAGCGCTGGACGCGGCCGGCGGACGGCGAGGAGATCGACACGTTCACGATCGTCACCACCGCAGCCAATGCGGCGATTCGACCGCTGCACGACCGCATGCCGGTCATCCTGGCGCCGGAGGATTACGCGGCGTGGCTCGGCGCGGCGACGCCTGTCGCGTCGCTGCAGGGGTTGTTGAAGCCGTGCGCGGAAGCGGCACTGGCGCTTCATGCGGTGTCGAAGGCGGTGGGGAATGTGCACAACGATGACCCGGAGCTCGTCCGATCGCTCTGAGCGGTTAGCCAATGCTCGTTGAGCCTCCAGGCGTCGGCGCAGGAAGACGCAAGCGTCGTACGCCAACGGCGCGCGGGACCGAGTTGAGGCTCGAGCCGCCGTTCGACGCTCTGGCACTCAGGACGGGCCGCTTGCGGGCATGGCGGGCATGCCAGTGGTCTGAGGCACGATCGTACCCCAATGCCAGAACGCTTCCGGGAGGCGCGAATGGATGACCGTAAGGTTTCACCAGGCGAATCGCACCGGCCCCCGCGGCTACCGCCCGCCGGGACGGACGCGACGGTGCGTGAGCAGCTGGAGGGGATCTACCGCAGCGAGTCGCGCCGGCTGTTCGCGACGCTGATTCGCCTGCTGGGCGACTTCGACCTCGCCGAGGAAGCCCTGCATGATGCCTTTCGCGCCGCGCTCGAGCAATGGCCGAGGGACGGCGTGCCGGCCAATCCGCGGGCCTGGCTGGTGTCGGCCGGCCGCTTCAAGGCGATCGACGGCCTGCGGCGACGGGCACGGTTCGATTTCGTCGAGGACCTCGATGACCGACCCGATCCGGCGAGCGAGGACGTGGCAAGCGGGGCGGCCGACGACGACAGCGTCGAGGACGACCGCCTGCGGCTGATCTTCACCTGCTGCCATCCGGTGCTGCCGCCCGAGGCGCAGGTGGCACTGACGCTGCGCGAGGTGTGCGGCCTCACCACCGAGGAGATCGCGCGCGCCTTCCTCGTCGCACCGCCCGCGCTCGCGCAGCGCATCGTGCGCGCCAAGGGCAGGATCCGCGATGCACGCATCCGTTATGAAGTCCCACCGCCGGCCGAGCTGCCAACCCGGCTCGACAGCGTGCTGCGAGTGATCTATCTGGTGTTCAACGAGGGTTACTCGGCCTCGGCCGGCGAGTCGCTGACGCGCGCCGAGCTGTCGGCCGAGGCGGTCCGGCTGGGCCGTCTGCTTGCCCAACTGCTCCCCGAGCCCGAGCCGATCGGGCTGCTCGCGCTGATGCTGCTGCAGGAATCGCGCCGCGAGACCCGTACGACCGCGGAGGGCGATCTGGTGCTGCTCGATGAACAGGACCGCTCGCGCTGGAACCGGGTACTGATCACCGAAGGCACGGCCTTGGTCGAGCGCGCACTGGCTGCGGGCCGTGCCGGCCCCTATGTGCTGCAGGCGGCGATTGCGGCGGTCCATGCCGAGGCGCCCAGCGCCGCCGCGACCGACTGGGCGCAGATCGTTGCCCTCTACGACGTGTTGCTGCAGCTCGAGCCGTCGCCGGTGGTGGCGCTGAACCGCGCCGTTGCAGTGGCGATGCACGACGGACCCGCGGCCGGGCTGGCAGGGGTGGACGCGATCCTGGCCCGCGGCGAGCTTGCCGACTATCACCTCGCGCACGCCGCCCGCGCCGATCTGTGCCGGCGCCTGGGCCGAACCGAGGAGGCGCGGGCCGCCTACCGACGCGCGCTGGCGTTGGTCCGGCAGGCGCCCGAGCGTCGCTTCCTCGAGCGGCGCCTCGCGGAACTGCCTGCGTGATGTCGCCGACGCCATGTCGCCGAGGTCATGTCGATCTCGCGGCGCACCGTTCGACCAGAGGTACGCACGCCGCAACCAACCCCACCCGCGAAGGAGAGAAGCGATGAAATACCTGTGCCTGATCTGTGCCGAGAAGGTGATGGAGCAGATGCCCCGCACCGATGCGGACAAGCATTTCGAGGAGTACCGCGCGTTTACCGACGCCATCCGGCAAAGCGGCCATTACCTCGGCTGCAACCGCCTGCTGCCACCCGAGGCGGCCACGACCGTCCGGGTGCGCAACGGCCGCGTCTCGGTCACCGACGGGCCGTGGACCGAGACCAAGGACCAGCTCGGCGGCTACTACCTGATCGAGGCCCGGGACCTGAACGAGGCGATCCAGGTGGCGTCGCGCATCCCGGGGGCGAAGTTCGGCTGCGTCGAGGTGCGGCCGGTCGCGGAGGATCTGCGGACGCTGCAGGCGCTGGGGCTCGTCGCGCCGGAGCCCGCCCGCTGAACCGGCGAAGCGGTGTCGATCTGGCCGCCCGCCGATCGACTAGCCGGTACACGCACACGTTTCACCCCCACCCAGGAGACCGTCTTGGACACCCCCTCCCCCCTCACCCGCACTGAAACCGAGCTGCGCAGCCAACTGCAAGACTGGGCGCACGCGGTTCGTGCCAAGGACATCGACCGCATCTTCGCCCATTACGCGCCGGACATCGTCGCCTTCGACGCCATCGCGCAACTGCAGTTCAAGGGCGCCGATGCCTACCGCAAGCACTGGGAAACGTGCATGACGATGTGCCCCGGGCCGATGATCTTCGAGCTTCACGAGCTTCAGATCACCGCGGGCGGCGATCTCGCCTTCGCCCACGGACTCAACCGCTGCGGCGGCACCGGGCCGGACGGCAAGGAGATGTCGGGCTGGATGCGCATGACAGCCTGCTTCCGAAGGCAGCACGGCACATGGCGGGTCGTGCATGAGCACTTCTCCGCCCCGTTCGATCCCCAGAGCGACAAGGCACTGTGGCTGGAACCCTGACGCTCTCCAACCCGAGGACCATTGCCATGAGCGACGTACCCCACCCCACCGACCCCGCCGTGATGAAAGGCGTGATTCCCTACCTGTCCATGGCGGGCCGCACAGCCGAAGCCTGCGACTTCTACGCCCGCGCCTTCGGTGCGAAGGAGCTGGGCCGCATGCCCTTCCCCGACGGCAAGCCCGGACTGATCCACGCCCAGGTCGAGATCCATCGCGGCGCGTTGATGATGACCGAGGCGCTGGCTGCGCGGGGCGAGGCTCGTGGCACGGGCCGTTGTTCCTGGCCATTTTCCGACAATTC
>JAFEEP010000424.1 GCA_018241045.1 Pseudomonadota bacterium
GAACATCGCCATCAGGTTCTGCCATAACCGCTGGCCGATGCCGAATGCCCTGACCTGATCCACCGTGACCCGATCGGACTGTGCCAGCCATTCGTCCTGCCGCGCGCGGATCTGGGCGGCAAAGTCAGGATCGGCAAACAGCACGTTGTTCTCGAAGTTGAGCTCGAAGCTGCGCCGGTCGAGGTTGGCCGATCCGATCAACACCGTGACGTTGTCAGCCACCATGGTCTTGGCGTGAAGCAGGCCGGGGCGGAACTCGTAGAGCCGCACCCCCGCCAGCAGCAGATCGGCATAGGTGCTGCGACTGGCTCCTGCGACGATCCGGCTGTCGTTCCTCTGAGGAAGGATGAGCACAACCTTGACCCCGCGCCGCGCGGCGGAAAGCAGCGCGAACAGCAGTTGCTCGTCAGGGACGAAATAGGGCGTGGAAATGACCAGTTCGTGGCGCGCAGCGTGGATCAGTTCGGTGAAGCACTCGGTCATCGCGGCGTAGGCGAAGGTTGGCCCGGTGCCGATCACCTGAGCGGGAATCCCGGTTGGCGAGCGCTCCGCCCGGCCTGCACCGGGTGCGAGCAACGCGGTGATGTCGTCGCCGTGTTCGGCCATCCAGTCAGTCACGAACAGGAATTGGCAATGGCGCGCCACCGGGCCTTGCCAGCGGGTCATGATGTCGACCCACGGGGCGAAGCGCGGCTTGACCTCGAACTCGGGATCGGCGCAATTCTGGCTGCCGCACCAGGCCACGCGGTTGTCGACAACCAGCACCTTGCGGTGATTGCGCAGGTCGACGCGGCCACGGATCAAGGTCCAGACAAGTCCGCCAACCGGCAAGGCCACGCGTGCCTGAACTCCGGCATCGAGCAGGTCCTGCCAATGCTGCGAGCGGTGGAAGCTGCGCGATCCCAGCGCATCGGCCAGTGCGCGCACCTGAACCCCGCGCCCCGCCGCGCGGATCAGCGCATCCTTGAACTTGAGGCCGTTGCGATCGGCCAGCCAGATGTAGAAGCACAGGTGGATCGTGTCGGTTGCGGCATCGACATCGGCGATCATCGCATCGATCGCGGCATTGCTGTCCTTGGCGAGCGAGGCGCTGTTGTAAAGCGTCGGCGGCAGTCCGTTCACCGCACGCCCACGCGCGAAGGGCGCCGCATAGAACCCCTCGGCGAGCAGGCGCGCCGCCTCGGGATCGCCATCGGGCCGGGGCAGCCGCGCTTCGATCGCGGCGAAGCGTGCCCGCCGCCGCGCGCTGATCCGCGCCTCCCCGAGCAACAGGTAAGCGAGGACCCCGATCACCGGCACCACGAGGATCGCGATTACCCAGGCGATCCGCGAAGCCGGTTCGCGCAAGGGGCGCAGCATCGCCCGCGCCAGCACGGCCACGACGATGGTCAGATAGACGAGCGACGCCAGCGCGGCGAGATGATCGGCCATCGGATGAATTGAGCGGTTTTTCTTTGCGCTTTCCAGCCCTATGTTCGCCGCGAGAGGAGAACGGCAATGCGCGGCATGGGCGGCGAGGGGGAGGATTGCCCCTTCGAGTTCAATTTCGATCCCACCACCTTCAAGGTGGGCGATACGGTCAGCTACAAGGTCAGCACCATGGAGGGCTGGCCCTTCGTCGGCACCCTGATCGAAGTGCATGACGATTTCGTGGTGATCTCACCCGGACCAACTGAACCGGATGCACGCTACCGCGGAACACGGGAATCGCGACCGATGGTTGAAGGGAGTGAGATCGGTTGACCGAGATGGACTCCGACACCTCCGCTTCGTAGCTCAGAACGCCTCCGCAGCGTCCATCAACCCCGTCAGCTTCTTTGGTGCGACGCTGCGCCAGCTTCGGGCGAGCCAATCGCTTACCGCGTCCCAGTCTGTATCGCCCAGATCTAGTCGGATGCCGATCCAGCCGTCGCCGAAATAGGCGGGGCGATAATAGCGCGCGGCATCGTTTTCGATCAGTTGGCCCTGTTCGTCCGCCCCGCTGATCTTGACCAGCAGCGCCACCTTGCCATCACCGTGGTGATCGTTGGAGACGTAGGCGAATTTCTTGCCCTTGATGATCCCGAAGCATGGCATCCCATGGCTCGTCACCTCATCCGTTTCAGGTAAGGCAAGGGCGCGCGCACGGACCTGGGCGATCAGATGTTCCGGCGAGGAACCTTGCGCAACCAGCGCCGCCAGGCAGCGCGAATAGAGCTGGTGTTCGGCAATCAGCACCCGCGCGGCCAGGCTGTCGGCATCATCGCACGGCAGGATCGCGACCGGGGTCTGGCCAAGGATCGGGCCGTCATCGAGCTCGGCGGTGACCAGATGGACGGTGCAGCCGCCGTGACTGTCGCCAGCTTCCAACGCGCGGGCATGGGTATGCAGGCCGGTGTATTTCGGCAGCAGCGAGGGATGGATGTTGAGCATCCGCCCCTCCCACCCGGCGACGAACTCTGGCGTCAGGATCCGCATATAACCGGCCAGCGCGACGAATTGCGCGCCGCTTGCCCGGATCGCCGCGTCCATCGCCGCGTCGTGATCGGCCCGCACCATGCCCTTGTGCGGCAGGGCGAAGGTGGCAACGCCCTCGGCAGCAGCGAGCACCAGACCGCCCGCATCTGGATTGTTGCTGGCGACCAGCACGATTTCATAAGGGCAGTCCGCCGAGCGGCTGGCGTAGAGCAGGGCGGCCATGTTGGTGCCGCTGCCCGAGATGAGGACGGCGACTGGGGTTCGCTTGTCCATCAGATCCTCTCCATATTTGGCGAATGCCACAAATGGGGAGGTGGCAGCCCGTCAGGGCTGGCGGAGGGGTATTGGCGCAAGCGCAGAAGCCCCTCCGTCATTTGCTGGGCAAATGCCACCTCCCCATTTGCGCTGACGCGAAAATGGAGAGGATCGATTTCAGGCAAGGTGGCTCACTTCCCAGGCTTCGCGCGCAGACCAATCGTCGGCGCTGCCCTGGACCGTGCAGCCGCGCGGGCCTTGTTCGATCGCGCCGATTACGAAGACCGTCTCCCCGGCTGCCTCAAGATCGGCGGTCAGCCCCGCCACCTCGTCCGCCGCAACCGCCAGGACCATGCCGATCCCGCAGTTGAACGTCCGGGCCATTTCGCCGGGTTCGATATTGCCCTGGGCCTGGAGGAAGGCCATCAGCCTCGGCTGCGGCCATGCCCCGGCGTCGATCCGGGCGTGAAGTCCTTGCGGCAGAACGCGGGGCACGTTTTCAAGCAAGCCGCCGCCGGTGATGTGTGCAAGGGCGTGAATGCCTCCCTGTCGGATCAGCGGGAGCAGGCCCTTCACGTAGATTCGCGTTGGCTCGATCAGCGCGTCGATCAGCAGGCGGTCCTGGTCGAACAGGGCGGGACGATCGAGCTTCCAGCCCTTGTCCGCCGCAAGCCGCCGGACCAGCGAATAGCCGTTGGAATGAACCCCCGAACTGGCGAGGCCGACCAGCACGTCGCCCGCCGCCACCTTGTCGCCGGTCAGTTGTTCGCCGCGTTCGACCGCACCGACGCAGAAACCCGCCAGGTCATAGTCTCCGGCCGCATACATCCCCGGCATTTCCGCCGTCTCGCCCCCGATCAGCGCGCATCCGGCGATCTTGCATCCCTCCGCGATGCTCGCAACCACGCGTTCGGCGATGCCGTTCTCCAGCTTGCCGGTGGCGAAATAGTCGAGGAACAGCAACGGCTCGGCGCCCTGAACGATCAGGTCGTTGACGCACATCGCCACCAGGTCGATCCCGATCGCGTCGTGACGGTCGTGGTCGATCGCCAGCTTGACCTTGGTGCCGACCCCGTCGTTGGCCGCGACCAGCAGCGGATCGGCATAGCCCGCCGCCTTGAGGTCGAAGAACCCGCCGAACCCGCCCAGTTCAGCATCCGCACCGGGTCGTGCGGTGGCCCGGGCCAGCGGCGCGATGGCCTTGACCAGCGCGTTTCCGGCGGCGATCGAGACGCCGGCCTGCTCGTAGGAATAGCTCTTTTCAGACATTGCCCGCGCGCCTAGCGCTTTCCCGCTTGGATTTCCACTTTCCTTTGGGCAAAAGGCACCCTGTTTTCCCCGATGACGCCTGCCATGCTCCCTCTTTCCGCGCGAATCCGGCGCCCTGGTCCCGCGGTCCTGCTGCTTGGCGGGCTGGGCATGGCGCTTGCCGTGGTTCTGGCGCTGGTCGGCCCGGCTCGGCTGATCGCGCAGATCGAGGGTGACCGCGGGATCGTTCCGGTCGCTGCGAGCCGCGATATCCAGGTCGACGGGATCGAGGTCAACGTCACTGGCGACACGGGCCAGGAAGCCCGGCTCAAGGGCTGGGAAGAAGCCGCCAAACTGGCCTGGGCCAAGATCGGCGGCCCGGCGATGGGCGACGGCCAGATCCAGTCGATGGTCTCC
>JAFEEP010000425.1 GCA_018241045.1 Pseudomonadota bacterium
ACGAACCTGCGCCGCAACCGGCGCGATCAGGGTGCCCTTGCCCGATGCCTCGGCGCTGGCCAGCGCCTGGTCGAGCCCCTCGCCGGGACGGATCGCCGATCCCTTGACCGTGCCTTCGCTTTCCAGCCGTCCGAAGTGGTCAGCGCTACGCAGCAGGCCCTCAATACCAAGCGTTCCCGCAGCGCCATAACGGCCGCCAAGTTGCTGCGCGGCAAGGTCGTAGCGGGCGGTGATGTCACCCTTGGCAAAAGTGAAGTCGCCCTTGCCAGATGATTTGGCCGCCTTGATCGCGGCTGCGGACAGTCCATCGGTCACGAAATCATAAGTGCCGGTCAAACGGTCGAACTTCTCGGTCGTCGAGACAGCCAGATCGACCGCGCCCTTGCGCACTGACACGCCCTGTTTGCGGCAATCGAGCGCCGCGAAGCGCAGCGGCCCCTTGAACTCCGGCCTGGCCGAGACAACCCGGATCGGGCCAAAGGCGCTGGCTTGATCGATCACGCAGCCGCCCAGCGCGAGCCGGGGCGAGGTGTCCGCGATGATCCCCGCATAGCCGCCGCGAAGGTTGCCCTTGCCCTCGGTCTTTACCCCGACAACGCCGAAATCCGTGTCGATCCGCCCACGTCCATCGACCAGGTTGAGGTCAAGATCGGGCAGCCCGGTGGGCGTGGCGGTCTGACGAAACAGGATCTTGTCGAGGGCGCCGAAGCTGAGAACGGCGTTGCGATAGGTGCCGTAGATTCGCGGGCGGATCAGCGTCACCGTGTCGAGCGTCGGCACCCCAAGCTGCGGCGTGATCGAGACGATCGCCTTTTCCACCGTCATGTCGGGGTGGCGCGGATCACCGATGACGATGTCGGTCAGGACCTGATGGCGGGTGCCGATCGATTCGACCTTGTAGGTCGCCGGCAGGCCCAGATCGGACAACTGCCCGGCGATGATCCGCCGCGCGATCGATTCGCGCTGCCACCAGACGACCCCACCCGCGACAAGGGCAACACCGGCCAGCAGGGCGAGCGCGGACATGGCCCGCGAACGCCGTCGCGGCGCGGGTGCCTTTTCTGCTGCCTCCGCTGGTTCGCCGTCGACCTCTGACATCGCGCCACCCTTGCGCGCTTGCCCGCCGAAAGGCAAGGAAGGCGCGTCGAACCGGGGGAGCGAAGTGGCTGATACGACGAGCGAAGCGCAGCACGACGGCGCCGGCCACCGGGCCCGGTTGCGCACCCGCCTGCTCGAAGGCGGGGAAGGCGCGCTGGCCGATCACGAACTGGTCGAATACCTGCTGATGACCGCGATCCCGCGGCGGGACGTCAAGCCGATTTCCAAGAGCCTGCTCAAGCGGTTCGGTTCGCTCGCTGGGGTGTTCAACGCCGATCCGCGCGCGCTCGCGCTGCACCCCGGCATGGGCGATACCAGCGCGGCGGCGATCAAGATCGTTGCGCTCGCCATGCGCCGCCTCGCTCGAACAGGGGTGCAGGAGCAGCCCTTGCTGGGATCGTGGCAGGCGCTGATCGATTACCTCACGGTCGACATGGCGCACCTCAACCACGAACGGGTGCGGATCCTCTACCTCGATGTGCGCAACCGCCTGATCCTCGATCACCTGCTGACCGACGGCAGTATCGACGAAGCCGCGATCCACCCGCGCGAGGTGGTCAAGAAGGCGCTCGATCTGGGGGCCAGCGCTTTGATCCTGGTGCATAACCACCCCTCAGGCTCGCCCGAGCCGAGCCGCGCCGACATCCAGATCACCAATCGCATTGCGGAAGCCGGACGGCTGCTGGGGATCGTGGTCCACGACCACGTGATCATCGGCAGGGAAGGCCACGTCAGCCTGAAAGCGAAGGGGCTGATATGAGATGTGCGTAGCCGCGATCGCCTGGGCCGCGCACCCGCGCTGGAAGCTGGTGGCGATCGGCAACCGCGACGAATACCACGCCCGCCCCACCGCGCCGCTCGCGCGCTGGGCCGATGGGCGGATCGTCGCCGGGCGCGACCTGCAGGCGGGCGGCACCTGGCTGGGGGTGAGCGAGGGCCGCTTCGGCCTCGTCACCAACCTGCGCGCACCGGGCTATCCCCGGCCCGATCTCGCCTCGCGCGGGGCGCTGGTCACCGACTGGCTGCGCGGCAATGCCCCGCGCGCGATCGAGACGATGAACCCGTTCAACCTGTGGATTGCGGAACGCGAGCGCCTGACCTTCGTGTCCAATCATCCTGCGGCCGAACAGGTTACGCTTGATCCGGGCATCCACGGCCTGTCCAACGGCGCGCGCGGCGATCGCTGGTTCAAGACCGCTCGGCTGGAAAGCGCGTTGGCCGACTGGCTCGATCGCGATCTCGATCCGGCAGTTCTGTTCGCAGCGCTGGGCGATGAGACGCCGCAGTCGTCCGATCCGGAGGATGCCTTCTCCTCGGTGTTCATCCACAACGATACTTACGGCACGCGTTGCTCGACCGTAGTGCTGATCGACGCGAACGGCGACGGCCGGATCATCGAGCGGAGGTTCGATGCGTCGGGCAGCATGGCTGGCGAAGGCGATCTGTCTTTTCGGTGGTGAGAATTGGTTAGGGTGAACCAGTGCAACCCCTAGCCATATTCCACCGCCAGCAGATGCGGCCGTTCGTCCGCCACCTTGACCACCAGCTCCCCGAACAGCCCATTGGCCCAGGCGAACCACGAACGGGTGAACTTCGTCGGGTCATCCTTGTCGAAGGCCTCGTGCATGAAGCCAGTTCCGGCGTGCGTGGCGCGCAGGGTCTTGAGGCTCCATGCGATCACCGCGTCGCCGTCGCTCGAAAGCGCGCGCAGAATGATCGACATCGGCCAGACCTGGCCTTCGCCGATGTGCGGGCCGCCGATTCCTTCAGCGGCTTTGCCCTTGAAGAACCACGGGTTCGCCTCGCTCCACACGGCATCAGCGGTGGTGCGCCACAGCGAGTAGCTCGCCGGCAGGCAGCGCAGGTAGGCGAGCCCCAGCAGCGAGGGGACGTTGGCATCGTCCATGAAAAGGTGGTTGCCATAGCCGTCGGTTTCATAGGCGAAGACCTGTCGCCCATCGGGGAGGACCATGGTGCCGTGCGCCATCACCGCCGCCTCAACCTCGGCGGCGAGGTCCATGGCTTCGCTGGCCAGGGACGCGTCGTGCAGCCCATCCCCGGCCATCTCGGCCAGTTCGCGCAGCGTCGCCACAGCGAACAGGTTGCCGGGAATGTTGCAGGGATAGGTGCAGGCATCGTCGGAGGGGCGGAAGGCCGAATGAATGAGGCCGGTCTTGCGGGTCGGCACGCCGATTCCGGCCAGCGTCGTTTCAGTTGGCTGGTCGCTGCGGCGCTGGAAGCGATAGGGACCGGGGCCGCCCTTGCGCTGCTGTTCGCGGAACGTCGCGACGATGGTGCGCGCCGCCTTGGTCCATGTCTCGTCGAAGGGCTCCGCATCTCCCGTCGCCTGCCAGTAATCGTGGGCGAGGCGCAGGACGTAACAAAGCGAATCGACTTCCCATTTGCGCTCGGCAACGCCCGGTTTCATCTCGGTCCGGTCCGATTGCGACCACGACAGCGCGGTCGGTGCGGCGGGGTCCTTCATGAAGGCATTGGCATAGGGGTCGATCAGCACGCAGCGCGCGTGACGGCGGCTCAGACCGCGAAACAGGCTGGTCAGCGCCTCGTCGCCGCGCGCAAGATGCAGGTAGGGCCGCAACTGCGCCGCCGAATCGCGCAGCCACAGGCAGGGAATGTCGCCGGTAATGACAAACGCGTCGTCCTTGCCCCCGATCTCGCCGAGGAACGCCGTGGTGTCGAGGGTGTTGGGAAAGCAGTTCCCAAACAACCACTTCAACTCGGGATCGCGGATCAGCGCGGAAACCCGGTCGATCTCGCGCTCAACCGCCTTCGACGCGAACCGACGCGCACCCGGTGCCGGGCGATTGGACTGGAGCATCGAAACCTCCTGCGCCCCCAGGCCCCGCGGCAACAGCGCCAGCGCCGCACCGGCGGCGAGGAACGATCGGCTAGTTGTGGCGATAACGGGCACTTGCCGATTGGTGACGGCTGGCATCGGGA
>JAFEEP010000426.1 GCA_018241045.1 Pseudomonadota bacterium
GAACCTCGACTCGATCAACGTCGACATGGTCACGTGGGAGTGCGACTACCCGCACTCGGACTGCACCTGGCCGAACTCCGCGGACGTGTTCTGGCAGCAGGCGAAGAACCTGCCCGACGAGATCATCAACAAGATCAGCCACCTCAACGCGATGCGCGAATTCTCTTACGACCCGTTCGCCATCCTGGGGCGCGAGAACTGCACCGTCGGTGCGCTGCGCGCGCAGGCGACGCATGTCAGCATCGAGCCGGCGCTGGGCCTCGGCGGCGCAGCTCCGCAACGCGATCCCAGCAAGCCGGTGACCTCGGGCGATATCAACAAGATGTTCGCCTCGGCGGACGCGCAGACCGCGCTCTGAGTCCGGCTGCAGTGCGGTTGGCGGGCACGCGGGGCGTGTCCGCCGGCCGACGGTCGTCCGTGCCGTTCGCGGGCGACGTGACCCGGGTCATCCACGCCGTTGCTCAAGCCGACGGCCCACTATCGAACGCGCCATGTCCATAGACCAGTTCAAGTACAGTCGCATTCCACCGGAGGCCGAAGCACTTCGTGCGGAAGTGCGTGCCTTCCTCGCCGAAGCCCTGAAGGACTACCCGGCGGTCCGCCGGGCGGATTCCTGGATGGGGTTCGACGCCGAATTCAGCCGTCGCCTGGGAGCGAAGGGCTGGGTCGGCATGGCTCTGCCCAAGCGCTATGGTGGCGGCGAGGCGAGTCCCTTCGCGCGCTACGTCGTGATCGAGGAGCTGCTCGCCGCCGGCGCGCCGGTGTCCGCGCACTGGTTCGCCGATCGCCAGAGCGGCCCGCAGATCCTGCACTACGGCACCGATGCGCAGAAAGAACGCCACCTGCCGGCGATCTGCCGCGGAGAACAGTTTTTCTGCATCGGCATGAGCGAGCCCAATTCGGGCTCCGACCTCGCTTCGATCAAGACGCGCGCACGCCGTGAAGGGGACAAGTGGGTGGTGAATGGGCAGAAGGTGTGGACCACCAACGCCCACCGCTCGCACTACATGATCGCGTTGGTACGCACCGGCGAGAACAGCAAGCGCCAGGAAGGACTCTCGCAGTTCATCATCGACCTCAGTCTGCCGGGCATCACCATCCGGCCGATCAAGGACCTGACGGGCGCCGAGCATTTCAACGAGGTCTTCTTCGACGAACTCGTACTCGATGCCGACGCCATCATCGGTACCGAAGGGCAGGGCTGGGGGCAGGTCACCGCCGAACTCGCCTTCGAACGCAGCGGTCCCGAGCGCTTCCTCAGCTCGATCGCGCTGCTCCACACGCTCATCGACGCGGTGGGCCGTAGTCCTGATGCCCTGCAGGCCAAGGAGATCGGCCGCTTCGCCGCGCGACTGGTGACGCTGCGCAACATGTCGTTGGCGGTGACGGCCCAACTCGCGGCGGGCAACAACCCGGCGTGGGAGGCCTCGGTCGTGAAGGATCTCGGTGCGGTTTTCGAGCAAGAGATTCCGGAAGTCGCGCAGCTGTTGTGCGAGCTTCCGCCAACCGTTCAGGGCGGCAGCGACCACGCCCAGGTGCTGGCCTATCTGACCCAGATGGCGCCATCGTTTTCACTGCGCGGCGGCACGCGGGAGATTCTCCGCGGCATCATCGCGCGCGGATTGGGGCTGCGTTGATCATGAGAGACCTATTCGATTCCTCTGTCGAGCGCCTGTTCTCGGACCTCGTCACCGCCGACGCGGTGTTGGCTTGCGAGGGCGGCGAATGGCCGACGGAGCTGTGGACGGCTGTCGAAGCATCCGGATTCACGCTGGCACTGGTGCCGGAGTCGCTCGGCGGTGCAGGTGCCACGTGGGCGGATGTATGTGGTGTGCTGCGTCTGGCCGGCCGCTTCAACCTCCCGCTGCCGCTGCCCGAAGCGATGCTCGCCAATTGGTTGCTGGGTGCGAGCGGACTGGCCGCCGTGTCGGGAACGCTGAGTGTTGCCGCGCGCGGCACACTGCGCCTGGAAAACGGCCGTGTGACCGGGGCCGCTGTCGATGTGCCATGGGGGCGCCACGTCCGCCACGTGGTGGCCGTCGCAGCGGGCGCGGCGCCGGCGGTGGTGCTCCTGCCGACCGAGGCGGCGACGGTGGTGCGTACCGTGAATACGGCCGCCGAACCGCGCGACACGCTCAAATTCGAAGCGGTGGTGCCGCTCGCAAGCGCGGCTTTGCCGACGGCACTGTCGGCCGACGTGCTCAAGCTTGGCGGTGCAATGATGCGTGCCGCGCAGATTGCGGGCGCGCTCGAAACCGTGTTGGCGATGGCCACCACGTATGCCGGTGAGCGCGTGCAGTTCGGCAAGCCGATCGGCAGTTTCCAGGCGATCCAGCACCAGATTGCAGTCCTCGCCGAACATGCGGCGGCCTCCGTGATGTCCGCCGAAGCGGCCTTCGCCGAGTCGGACGATCGGCTCGCACGCCTGCCGGTGATGGCGGCCAAGATCTGCGCCTCCGAGGCCGCGGGGATCGGGGCGGGTGTCGCCCACGCCGTGCATGGCGCGATCGGCTTCACCCACGAACACGCCCTGCACCTGACGACCCGCAGGCTGTGGTCGTGGCGCAGCGAGTTCGGCTCGCTCACCGACTGGTCGCAGCAGCTCGGTCGCGCGCTCTGCGGCGCCGGCTCCCAGGCATTGTGGCCATCGGTTACCGCCGGCGTGCTCGCCGCATACGAGGAGACTGCAGCATGAAACCCTTTCTGATCCTCGAACGCGAGGACGCCATCCTCACCGTCCGCATGGATAGCCCGGAGACGCGCAACGCGCTCTCCGACCCGTCACAGATGCAGGAGTTCGTCGACCTGTGCGCCAACGTCCGTACGGACCGCTCGATCAAGGTCATCGTACTCACCGGCAACGGACCGGCTTTCTGTGCCGGCGGCAACGTCAAGGACATGCGCGAACGCGGCGGCATCTTCGCGGGGTCGCCCTATGAGGTGCGCGAGACCTACCGCAATGGCATCCAGCGCATCCCGCTGTGCCTTTACGACCTGGACGTGCCCGTCATCGCGGCGATGAACGGACCGGCGATCGGCGCTGGCCTGGATTTGGCGTGCATGTGCGATGTGCGCATCGCCGCCGACACCGCGAAGTTTGCGGAAAGCTTCGTGAAGCTCGGCATCGTGCCGGGTGATGGCGGTGCGTGGCTGCTGCCGCGCATCGTCGGTATGCCCAGGGCCAGCCTGATGGCGCTCACCGGCGACATGATCGGCGCCCAGACCGCGCTCGCGTGGGGCCTCGTGACCGAGGTGGTACCTGCTGCCGAACTCGAGACCGCGGCGCTGGGCATTGCCCGGCGCATGGCGGCTAATCCGGCCCACGGCCTGCGCCTTACCAAGCGCCTGTTGCGGGAAGGCCAGCACATGCGTCTCGATTCGCTGCTGGAGATGTCGGCGGCCTACCAGGCGCTTGCCCATCACACCGAAGATCACATGGAAGCGGTCGCAGCCTTCGTCGAGAAGCGCGAACCGAAATTCACCGGCCGCTGAGCCGGGAAACTGCACGAGAACAGGCGGAGGAACAAGGATGCGGACCGTATTCCGTGAAGATCATGAAATGTTCCGCGAGATGGCGCGGCGCTTCATCGAGAACGAGATCGTCCCCCACCTGCACGAGTGGGAGGCGGTCGGGATCGTGCCGAAGTCGGTCTGGCGCAAGGCGGGCGAGGTCGGCCTGCTGTGCTCGACGGTGCCGGAGGAATACGGCGGTGCGGGTGGCGATTTCGGCCACTCGGCGGTGATGATCGAGGAGCTGGCGCGGGTCAATGCGACCGCGATCGGCTTCACGACCCACTCCGAGATCGTCGCCCCTTACATCGTTGCCTACGGCAGCGAGGCGCAGAAGAAGAAGTGGCTGCCGCGGATGGTTGCGGGCGAGATCATCGGCGTCATCGCGATGAGCGAGCCCGGCATCGGTTCCGACCTGCGCTCGATGCGCACCAGCGCACGGCGCGATGGCGACGAATACGTCATCAACGGCCAGAAGACCTTCATCACCAACGGTGGCAACGCGGACCTGATGGTCACCGCGACCAAGCTCGACCCCAATGCGAAGGAGCTCACGCTGATCTGCGTCGAGGCCGATCGCCCCGGATTCTCCAAAGGCCGGCTGCTTGAAAAGATCGGACTGAAGGGCCAGGACACCTCGGAACTCTTCTTCGACGACGTCCGTGTCCCGGTCGAGAATCGCCTCGGCGACGAGAACAAGGGCTTCGGCTATCTCACGCACCAGCTCGCGTGGGAACGCACCATCATCGGCATTCGCGCTGCCGCCTCCATCGAGGCGCTGATCGACGACACGCTCGAGTACGTGCGCGAGCGCAAGGTGTTCGGCAAGACGGTCTTCGATTTCCAGAACACCAAGTTCAAGCTCGCCGAATGCAAGGCGCAGGCAACCATGCTGCGCGTGTTTGTGGACGACTGCCTGGGCAAGGCCATGCGCGGCGAACTCTCGCCCGAGGTCGGCGCGATGTGCAAGCTGGTCGGTTCCGAGATGCAGGGCAAGGTGCTCGACGAACTTCTGCAGCTGCACGGCGGCTACGGCTTCATGAGCGAGTACAAGATCAGCCGTGCTTGGGTCGATGCACGCGTCGCGCGTATCTACGGTGGCACGTCCGAGATCATGAAGGAAATCATCGCCCGCTCGCTCTGAGCAGACCAGACCGCGCGGGCGTGACGCAGATTATGTCTTCTCCTCCGACGGTGCGCGGTGCGCTGCCGGTTTACGGGACCTCGGCAACACGGTCCCGCTCTTTCTTCTGTGGGGACGCCCTGCGTCACGGGCGCCCCCGCACGCCGCAGGACAAACGGGAGAACGCAGCATGAAAGAAGGGCAAACCGACGACGCCGGTGACGCGGACCTGCGCGGTGGCGTATCGCGCGAGGCGGCGGAAGACGCCGTACGCACCCTTATCCGCTGGGCCGGCGACGAACCGGGCCGCGAGGGGCTCGTCGATACGCCCTCGCGCGTCGTGCGCGCCTACGAAGAATTCTTCGCCGGCTATTCGCAGGACCCGGCCGAAATCCTGGCTCGCACCTTCTCCGAGGTCGAGGGCTACGACGAGATGATCGTCATGAACGACATCCGCTTCGAAAGCCACTGCGAGCACCACATGGCGCCGATCATCGGCAAGGCGCACATCGGTTACCTCCCGAACCACCGCGTGGTCGGCATCTCCAAGCTCGCGCGGCTGGTCGAGATCTACGCAAAACGCCTGCAGATCCAGGAAAAAATGACGGTGCAGATCGCCGACACGCTGCACTCCGTGCTGCAACCCAAGGGCGTCGCGGTTGTCATCGAGGCGTCCCACCAGTGCATGACCACGCGCGGGGTGCACAAGCCCGGCGCAGGCCTCGTCACCAGCCGGATGGTCGGCGCGTTTCGCGAAGACGCCTCGACGCGCCGCGAATTCCTCGCGATGATCGGCATGGGCGGCCCGCGCGGCCTGCCGAATACCTGAACGGAGACCGGAAATGAGCGAGCAGGCGACCCCCTGGAGCGACGAATTCCTCCTCGGCTATGGGCCGATGGACGACATCCACCACGAGTTCGTCGAGCTCGTGCACGCCATGCAGGTCGTCGGAGACGAAGTCTTCCCGGCGCTGCTCGACCGTTTCGCCGCCCACGCCGAGCACCACTTCGCGGAGGAAGCCGCCTGGATGTCCGCGGGAAACTTCCCGGCGCGGGACTGCCACATCGAGGAACACGAGAAGGTCATGGCGTCGGTGCGCGAAGTGCAGCAGATGGTCGCGGCGGGCAACATCGAGGTCGGGCGCCGCCTCGCGGTCGCGCTCGAGGAGTGGTTCCCGGGCCATGCGACCTACATGGATTCGGCGCTGGCGCAATGGATGGTCAAGCGCAGTACGGGGGGCGTGCCGCTGGTCCTGAAGCGCGCGGTGACGACCTGAAAGTCGGCTAGGTAGGCGCGCTGCGGTGGCTATGGCAGAGCCGGGTTAGGTCGGTGACGTCGGCTGCGGTATCCAAAGTGCACTTTGTGCGACCATTCATCACTCAGTTGTGATGTTCCCTGCGCACTGACCGTCGTTCGGCCGGAACGGTCGTTCGGGAGACCGACGGTTCAGTCAGCAACGCGACAGAATGCAGCCCTTCAACGTAAAAGCGATGGGCCGTTGGAACGCTTGTTTACCGAGTGAACGTCGGTCGACTCAACATGCGGCTGACGGATTCAAGCCGGTTTGCAGGCGAAGTGTCCAGCGGCCGTAGGGATAGACGTGTAGCACCATGTGTCAGGCGACACCGTAAATTGACCCCCTAGCGATACGAGGAATTAACCCCCCCTCGTTCGCAAGGAGGCCATCGTTGGAAACGAAGCACATCGAGGTGAATCCTGTACGCCGTGTAGTTTGCGGAGTGCAAGAGATGTTGGAGCCGGAGGCGGTCACGACAATCGTTCGATTGGGGCAGTCGGGCTGGGGCGCGAAGCGGATTGCCAGGACGTTGGGCATCGCGCGCAACACGGTGCGGCGCTATCTGAACGCGGGCGGGCCGGTGCCCTACCGGCAGCCGCAGCGCAACAGCGTGCTGGGCGGTCATGAAGCGTGGCTGCGGGAGCGTTTCCTGCAGCACCGGGGCAACTGCGATGTGGTGCGCCAGCAGTTGAGCAAGGAACTCGGAATCGACACGAGCCTGGGCACGGTCGAGCGCGCGTGCCGAGGGTTCCGTCAGGAGCTTGAAGCGAGCCGCCGTGCGACGATCCGCTTCGAGACCGCGCCGGGCGAGCAGATGCAGATCGACTTCGGCCAGACGCGCGTGCTGATCGGCGGTGCGGCGGTGCGGGTGTTCCTGTTCGTGGCGACGCTGGGCTACTCGCGCCGGGGGTTTGCATGCGCGTTCCGACACGAGCGCCAGAGCGCGTGGTTCGCCGGGATCGAGGCCGCGTTTGCGCATTTCGGCGGACGACCGCAGACGCTGCTCATCGACAACCCCAAGGCGCTGGTCGACAAGCACGACACACAGACGCGCCAGGTTCGGCTCAACAGCCGCTTCGAGGCGTTCTGCCGGCACTGGGACATCGTTGCCCGTGCATGCGCGCCGTTTCGCGCCCGCACCAAAGGCAAGACCGAGAACGGCGTGGGCTACGTCAAGAAGAACGCCATCGCCGGCCACGCCTTCGAGAGTTGGGCGGCGATGGAAGCACACCTCATGCGCTGGCAGCGCGAGGTGGCCGATGTGCGCATCCACGGCACGACGGGCGTCACGCCTGCCGAGCGCTTCGACCTGGAGCGCGA
>JAFEEP010000427.1 GCA_018241045.1 Pseudomonadota bacterium
CCAGGTCAGGTGCACGCCGGGGACGTTCTTCAAGGGCTGGAACTCGTCCAGGTTGCTGATGCGCGGATAGGCCACGACGGCGATGCGCGTGTGCACGGCGCCGCCGCTTCGGGCGCGGATCGAGCCGCCGCCGGGCCGCCCCAAGGCGGCGAGCGCCCCCTCGGGGGGCAGCGAGGACACGCCAGTGCCGAGCGTGGGGGTCATATCAAATACGCCATCCTCCTCGGGCAGGCCGTGGTTCCATTGCATGGGGATGGTGGCGACCACGGGCACGCCGGTTTTCTCTTGCAGCATCTGGGGCGCGGGCGCCAGCAGCGCCGCGTCGCCGCGGAACTTGTTGAGCACAAAGCCCCGGATCAGCGCGCGCTCACCCTCTGGCAGCAGCGCCCAGGTGCCATACAGGTGGGCGAAGGCGCCGCCGCGGTCGATGTCGGCCACCAGCAGGCAGCGCGCATCGGCATGCCGCGCCACGCGCATGTTGACCACGTCGCTTTCCATCAGATTGATCTCGGCCGGCGAGCCCGCGCCCTCGATGACCACCACGTCGTTCTCGGCGCGCAGTGCATCGAGCGCCGCCGCGATCTGCGGCCACACGGCCAGGCTGCGCCCGCGCCAGGGCATGGCCGACAGCTGCTCGCTGACCTGCCCCAGCAGCACCACCTGGCTGTGCGTGTCGGCCTCGGGCTTGAGCAGCAGCGGGTTCATGCGCACATCGGGCGCGGCGCGCGCGGCCAGGGCCTGGAAGTACTGGGCGCTGCCGATCTCGCCCTGGCCACCGTCCGGCGTGGCCACCACGCGCGCGTTGTTGCTCATGTTCTGCGCCTTGAACGGCGCAACCTTGTAGCCCTGGTTGCTGTAGTGGCGGCACAGCGCCGTGGTCAGCCAGCTCTTGCCGGCGCCGCTGCTGGTGCCCAGCACCATGATGGCGCGCGCCGGGCCCGCTAATGTCTTGTGTGTCATGCCGTGCATTGTCGCCACGCCGCGGCCAGTGCCCGCTGCGCGGCCGGCGCCAGCACGCCCAGGCGCACATGGCCGGCCAGGCCGAACGATGCGCAGTCGCGCAGCTTGATGCCCTGGGCGCGCAGCGCCCGCAGCAGGGCCGGCAGGTCGCGCACGGGCGGGCGGGCCGTGAAGAAGTTGGCCAGGCTGCCCGGCAGCACGGTCCAGCCCAGGTCGGCGCACAGCCGCAGCTGCGCCGCCTTCCACACGCGCAGCGTGGCGCGCGAGCGCAGCAGCCAGTCCTGCGTGTCCGCCTGCGCCCAGGCAGTCAGCAGCGCCACGCCGTCCGCCCCCAGGGGCCAGGACGGCGCCAGCGCCCGCAGGGCCGCCACACCGCCGTCCGCCACCGCCGCGGGCGGCGCAATCGCGTAGGCCGCACGCACACCCGTCAGGCCCAGGGCCTTGTTGGGCGACCATAGCTGCCAGGCCGCTTCGGGCAGCACGGTGGACAGACCATCGAGCCGCAGCGGGGCATAGGCGCAGTCCAGCACACGCAGTGCGCCGTCGTCCAGACCGTCCGAACGCGCCCATGCCGCCAGGGCCACATCCTCCGTGCCCAGCGGGCTGGCGGGCTCGCAGGCCCAGTGCAGCGCGGGCGCCGCGCCTGGCACGCCGCCGCCATCCAGCCCCCAGGCAAGGGCCGCGCGCGCATAGTCGCCATAGCCATGCGCGGGCACCACTGCCCGGCGCAGGCCGCGGCGCGCCGCAAACGCCGTGATGCGGTGGATGAACTCGCTGGCGCTGGCCGCGATCACGATGCGCTCCACGGCCACGCCATGAAAGCCCGCCAGCCGCGCGCTCAGCGCCGTATAGGCCGGGTCGGGGTAGTGGCGGCGGTCGGCCTGGCGCAGCGCCGCCAGCGCCTGGGGACAGGGGCCGCAGGCATTGGCGTTGGTGGAAAAGTCGTGCCGCGGCACGCCCAGCGCATCCGGGCCGCCGTGCGCGGGGGCTTGTTCAGACATGGGCGCGCACTATAGCCAAGCACCGACCGCTAACGACACAAGAAACACGCAAGACTCAAAAAGGTCTATATTTAGACCGAAACTCAAAGGAACAAGACCATGCACTACTCAGCCCAAATCAAACCTATCAGCTACCTCAAGGCCAACGCCGCCGAGGTACTGGCGCAACTGTCTGAGCAGCGCTCGCCCCTGATCATCACGCAAAACGGCGAAGCCAAGGCGGTGCTGCAGGACGTCGCATCCTTTGAGGAGACACAGGAAACGCTCGCATTGCTCAAGATCCTGGCCCTCGGTCACCAAGACCTGGCGACTGGCCTTATCACACCCGTGGCCGACGTAGTGGCACGTCTGCGTGCCAAGCGGACTGCGGTCTGATGGCCAGCGAACCGACCGGATACGCGGTGCTGCTCACCCAGGGTGCCGAACAGGATCTGGAATCCATTTATGACTACATCGCCGATTTCGACTGCCCGGCCAACGCCGACTACGTCCTCGACCAATTGATGGAGGTCGTCCAGAGCCTGACCTTGTTCCCCGAGCGCGGCAACTATCCCAAAGAGCTTGCGGCGCTGGGCATCAAGGATTTCCGCCAAACCTCCTTCAAACCCTATCGGGCGATCTACCGCATCGTAGACCGCCAAGTCATCATCTACCTGATCGTCGATGGCCGGCGAGACATGCAGTCGCTGTTGGCACGCCGCCTACTGCGCGCTTGAATCAGCCAAAAGGCCGGCCGCCTACAAAAGCCGTCGCGCCAAAGGCGCGTGGACATGTTCAAACATGGGCGGACGCTATAGCCGCCAAATACAAATCACAGATCGCTGGCACCGATGCCCCAACCGCCAGCATCAGCGCCACCAGCGCCACCAGCGCCACCAGCGCCGCAATCGCCTTGCTCGCCAAATCCACGGCTCGCCCCGTATCCGCCGCCCGCGCCGCCCCGCCCCCGGCATTCAGCACATACCCCCCCGGCTTGGACAGCCGCACGCCCAGCGCCAGCGCCATCGCCCCCATGGGCCAGCCGCCGTTGGGCGACGGCGTGGCGCGCGCCTGCGCGCGCAAGGCGCCCCAGCGCACGCCGCCGCGCGCCACCGCCCACAGCAGCAGCGCCGTCAGCCGCGCCGGCAGCCACGACAGCACATCGTCCGCACGCGCCGCCCATTTGCCCGCCCACTGCCAATAGCGCCCGCCGCGCATGCCCGGGTAGCCCCACATGGCATCGGCCGTATTCGCAAAGCGGTACAGCGCCGCGCCCGGCAGGCCCAGCAGCACGAACCAGAACAGGGGCGCGACCACCGAGTCGCTGAGGTTCTCGGCCAAGGTCTCGATGGCGCTTTCGCGCACCTGCACGGCATCGAGCAGCTGCACGTCGCGGCTCACCAGCCAGGCCAGGCGCGCGCGCCCGGCCGCCAGGGACTCGCCCAGGGCCGACTCCACCGCCAGCACCTCGGCGCGCAGCATGCGCCAGGCCAGCAGCGGCTTGAGCAGCAGCCCCAGCGCCAGCGCCGCGCCCCAGGCAGGCAAATAAGTCCAGGCCAGCCATTGAAGCACCGCAGAAACCACAAAAACCATAGCTGCCAGCGCACACCATACAACCGCTGCAAGCCAAAAAGACCATAAATCGCGCCCCGTGGCCCGCAGCGGCGCCACGCGCGCGCCGCAGGCGCCCAGCGCCCGCCCCATCCACACCACGGGGTGCAGGGCCGCGGGGGGCTCGCCCCAGAGGCGGTCAATGGCCAGGGCCAACACAAGGGCCAGCGCCGGCAGGGGAACATCCGAAGTCCATAGCAACATGTAACAAGCCTACCGCGAATGCTTGCACCGGCGCCCATTCGCGACACACGGATGCCGCTTGTCGCCATTCGGACTCCGCTTGTCTGGCAAGGGGCTGTCACAGTATTACGTTACAGATAGCATCAAAACATGCAACGTTCGCACATTCGTTACCTCTCGCGCACACGGCACGCCAGCGGTGCGCCCACGCGCGGCTTCACGGCCATCGAGCTGATGGTGGTGGTCGCCATCATGGCTGTTCTGGCGGCACTAGCGGCACCCAGTTTCACCCCGCTCCTAGAGCGCTGGCGCATCTCGCAGATTAGCGAGCAACTCAAGTCCACCCTCTACTTTGCCCGTTCCGAAGCCATCAAACGCGGCGGCAACGTGGCGATACAGAAGCTTCCCAACAACACCAACGGATGCACCACGGCAAGTACCAACCAGGCCTGGGACTGTGGCTGGTATGTGTGTGCAGACACCGACGGCAATGGCGCCTGCAACGGCAGCGAAGTGGAGTTGCAGCGCTACGAAACGCCCAGCAACGTGCAAGTGTCACGCACTGGCGGCGCCGCCAGCATCAAGCTAAACCGCTGGGGCTTGGTCGATGGAGCCTGGCTCGGTTTCAGCATCGTTCCGCTGAACAAGTCCACCGCCGACCCGGCTGCGCGCGGCGTCTGCATGAGCTCGGGCGGCCGCATCAAGATCATTCCGCCCCAGGACATTCCATGCACAGGCTCCACATGAAGCACACCACCTCACGCCGCCAGCGCGGTATCACGCTGATCGAGTCACTGGTGGCCATCATCGTCGCCGCCCTGGGCATCCTGGGTATTCTGGGCGTACAGATGCGCACGTTGACAGACACGCAAACCACCGTGCGACGCGCCCAGGCCATCCGCCTCATCGAAGACCTGTCTGAGCGCCTCAAGGTCAACCCCAACGCAGTGGCCGCAATGGCCAACTACGTATCAGACTTTAATAACCTCCCCAGTCCCGTTTCAGGCAGTTGTGCCAGCGGTTGCAACGGCACCGACCAAGCCAAGCAGGATCTGTTCCTCTGGAAGGAAAGCGTGAAAGTCCTGCCCATGGGCAAGGCCAACATCTTCATCCCCGTTCCAGAGGCCGCACTCCCACCCGAGCAACGGCGCCAACTGGGCGTCATGATCGCCTGGCGCGAGAACGAGCGCCAAGACCTCAGCACAACCGACAAGGAAAACACCGATGCCACCAAGGTGCGCGATGTCAACGGCATTGCCCAAAACGCCGCCGGCAGCGCAGCCGCATGCCCGGCAGACCACACCTGCCACCTGCAATTCATCCCCATCTCGGCGCGCTGCGCGCCCTACAAGGCGGGTGGGGGGGCCACACAGTACTTCTGTCCCGGAGCCTGATATGTTCACTATTAAAAATAGAGTGCGCTACGCATATTTGACATGTCCTGATAACCAAAATTCTCTAAGAAGCAGCACCTTCCTCGGCGCATGCAAGGTGCCCAGAGCCAACACCCACGTCAGACGCCAGCGGGGTGTCACCCTTCTTGAGCTCATGGTCGGAATCGCGGTTGGCCTGCTGGTCGTTGCCGTGGCCATGGGCGCCCTGATGGTCTCGCGTGGCATATCAGGCACGGTGAGCGACGCCAGCCAGATCCAGCAGCAAGCCGCTTACGCCATGCGCGTGATCGGCACACAAATGCGCCAGGCCGGCTCGCTGCGCGTGAACCTGAACTACGACGCCGCAGTGGTTGCCGAGCCCTATCAGGCCAAGGTCGCCATCGAGACCGATGCACCAGCTGTCGGCAGCGGCAATGCATTCACTCCCAGCACGACCCCGTCCATCCAGGGCACGGTCGCATCCATGACGGTCGGCTATCGCCGCTACACCGAGCAGCTCTACAACAAGGCCTCGGAAGAATCGCAGTCCCGCAACTGCGTCGGTGCACCCAAGGACACCAGTGCTGACCAGCTCGTAGAGAGCCTCTTCACCTTCAACTCCAGCAAAAACGACCTGCGCTGCGGTGGCAACGGTGCCACCAGCCAACCCATCGTCAACAACGTCGCTAACTTCCAGGTGCGCTACCTGCTGCAAGACAACAGCAGCGGCGGTGACAGCAAGATCAGCAACGTCGCTGCATCCAGTCTCGCCAACACCGACTGGCCCAGGGTGCAGGGCGTCGAGGTCTGCCTCGTGCTCTATGGCAGTGAGCCCATCGACTTGCCCAGCGGGAGCAACTACACCGACTGCGATGGCAGCACGCAAGACATGAGCACCCAGACCGGCGACCGCGCACGTCGCATGCATATGGTGTTTCGCAACGTATACCAGTTGCGCAGCCAGGGGCTTATCTAAACCAAAGCCGAAGGTAAAACATGCATAACCCCCTTCAGCCCCCGACCCTTGCGCCGCGTCGCCACTGCGGCCGGTCTTCCGAGCGCGGCGTGGCCCTGTTTGTCGTCATCGTCTTCGTGCTGCTGTCCATGCTGCTGGCGCTCTGGGCATCGCGCACCTCACTGTTCAATGAAATGGTGGTGGGCAACGACGCCGACTACCAACGCGCCTTTGAAGCCGCACAGGCGCTGCTGCAGGACGCCGAAATGGACATCCGCAGCGCCGAGCCCGATCCCACCAGCAACAAAACCCTGGATAACGTGGACTGCAGTGCTGGTGGAGACATCTGCCGCCTGGGACTTACGGACTATCAGATTCCCGGATCCAAGGAAAACGAAAGAGTCACGCTACTGATCGCCGACCTTGCGGCAAATACAACAACCGACGGCTGCCACAAGGGCCTTTGCATCAAGCGGGCCGGAGCGCAAGACTTCTGGAACGACAAAACCGCATTGAAGAACATCTCAGCCACCGACGTCGGCGCCCGCTACGGCCAATTCACCGGCGCAAAAATCAGCACGACCACTGATCCGGCCAACCCTGTCCTGGCCGACACCAGCGCATGGAATCGGGGGGGGTGGTACTGGATTGAAGTGCTGCCCTACATCAAACCCGGCATTGGGACCAACCGCCTGATCGTCGATGCCACCGCCAGCAGCAGCGGCGCACCGGACGTTTTCCAGGCCAACCTCGACCCCAACGTCATCTACCGCATCACCGCCGTGGCCCATGGCCGCAAGGATTCCACGATGGTGGTGCTGCAGCAAACCTACGCCCAGCAACGGCGCAAGGACTGAATGCGGCTGCTATGAAAAACAAAGCAGCTTACGCCCTACCAACAGGCGCTAATAGTCGTTTTCACGCTATATCCAAAGCTTGAGGATCAAGCCATGCCCCACCGTCACACCACCCCCGCACACTTTCGCAAAACCCTGCTGGCGCTGGCCATGGGAACTGCATTAGCCCCACATGCCGCATGGGCGCTGAATCTGGAGCAAGCACCGCCCGGTACTGTGCAGCCTTACGTCACGCCCAACGTGATTATCTCGGTGGACGACTCGGGGAGTATGGGTTATCGGCTTGACGCCGAAAAATCGACCAACGACAGCGCCACCATTCCACTCGGCGACGGCAGTTGGCCTGTAACACGCCAACGTATTAATGTGCTGAAATATGCATTGAAGTCCATTTTTGATCCCACCCATCCGAACTATGACAATACCTTGTTGCCAGATAATAAGATCCGTCTCGCCTGGCAGGTAATGTGGAATAACGGTGCGGCTCAGGATGCGGGCAATGTCAACAGCACCAGCATGAATACCAACTCCATGCGCCCACTGGAAGGCACCCACCGTACCAATTTTATAAATTTCGTCACCAGCCTTTCCGCCAAGAATGGCACCCCGTCGCACCTGATGTTCAAACAGGCTGACGAATATATGCGCCAACCTTTAGGTATTAACAGTGTCTGGGCCAGCAAGCCAGGTTCAGATGGCGCACCCTATCTGGGCTGCAGGCGCAATTACCACATCATGATGACCGACGGGCGCTGGAATGGAACGGCATACAGCATCCCCGATACCAGTCGCCGTGACAATGCCACCAACATCAAACTTCCAGACGGCACCGACTATGGCGGAAACGCCGCCGCAGACCAAGCCAAGACCACGCTTTATCGCGATGGATACAGTGGCAGCACCTTGGCTGACTGGGCTTTCTACAGCTGGGGCACAGCACTGCAAACTTCCGGCTTGACAGGAGCACCCACCCCAGCAACGGATTACAGCAAAGCCCCAACGTCAGAGAACTTTGGTAAGGACAGCAACAACAAAGACGCAGTTCTGGAGCGCTTCTGGAACCCACGCTACAACCCTGCCACCTGGCCACACATGGTCACCTACACCATAGGCTTCAGTCAAATGGCCACCACCTGGCCAGGGGCACCTACCATCATTTCACCGACTGCACAGGTGCCGTTTGGCTTTGACGGAAGCTTCAATGATCTTGTCACTGGAGCAAAATCATGGCCTCAAATGAACAGTGAGGATAAGCGATCCCTTGATTTATGGCATACCGCCCTGAATGGCCGCGGGCGTTATTATGCCATCGAGAAAGGCGAAGACCTTGAAAAGGCATTTCGTGACATTTTCGCGCAAATCAACACCCAGACAGATCCGGACATGACGTCCACCGCAACCAGCGGCTCCAATACTTCGCGCAACGACGTGGGAAAATTCACCGGAGCCTATGAACCCAAGAACGCTTGGAAGGGCTTTGTGGTGGCCGAAACCGTCAAGAAAGACGGCACCACCGTGCCCTCGGTTGGCTGGGGTGGAAAGAATACCGCCTTCAAGTTGGATGACGCGAGCTTCTCAGTCGCCAATCGCCTCGTTCTGACCTGGAGTGATGAATGGAAAACCAGCACAGAAAAGGGCGGATCAGCATTTAAATGGGATAATGGCCAAAACTATTTGAACACTGGCCAAAAGTATTGGCTTGGACTCAACACCAATGCCACCGGCGTTACGGTGAAAACCAATGGTGAAAATCACCTCAACTTCATCCGGGGTGATCGCGCCCTGGAGGGGTCAGAATCCATTGGCTATACCACAGCCAAACCCCTGCGCGAGCGCCAAAGCCGGCAGGGCGACATCATCAACTCGGTGGTCTGGTACACCGGGACGCCATCCAGCGGCTATCCTCTGTCTGGCTACAGTGCCTATACCCGCGCCAACAAAAGCCGCTTGCCGATGATCTACGTAGGCGGCAACGACGGCATGTTGCATGGCTTTTCTGCCATCAACGGGGAAGAAAAAATCGCCTACGTGCCGCGCGGCGTGATTCCAAGCCTCACCCGCCTGAGTGATCCAAGCTACAACAACAAGCACCGCTTTTTCGTGGATGGTTCGCCCATGACGGGCGACGTGGACATGGGAGTCGGCGTCCAGGATCCGAACGATCCCGCCTATAGCCCCACCTACACCAGCGACTGGCGAACGCTGCTGGTCGGCACCCTGGGAGCAGGCGGCAAGGGCTACTTCGTGCTGGATGTGACCAACCCTGACGACGCCAGCAAGCCCGGCGTGTTTGCGGAGGCGAATGCCCAGAGCCTGGTCGTGCTTGACCGCACACGCAGTACCGAAGGCAGTATGTCGGCCCCCATCTGCGCCACCATGACCGGCACCGCAAAAACTGCGTGCGAACAAGCAAGCCAGATTCCGCCCAACTGCAATGTCACCGGCCTGCCAGCCGCGCAAAAATCCGCCTGCCTCATCACCGAGGGAGAAGACAAGGACATCGGCAACATCACCGCGCGGCCGGTGCTGGATGAAACCAATGCGATGCGCACCACGCAGATCACGCGCATGAACAACAATCGCTGGGCCGTGGTGCTGGGCAATGGCTACAACAGCGCCAACCAACGCCCAGTGCTGCTCATCCAGTACCTGGATGGCAACAAGGAGCTGCTGCGCGTACAAACTACCAGCGACGTCACAGGCACAGGCAATGCCACGGACAACGGCCTGATGGCGCCGCGCTTGGTGGATATCAACGGCGACGAGCGCCCCGACGTGGCCTATGCCGGCGACAACCTGGGCAATCTGTGGAAGTTTGACCTGACCAACGTGGACGATACCCAGTGGAAGGTGGCCTTTGGTGGAGCGCCGTTGTTTACCGCGGCCGGACCCGCCTCGCTGGGTTCAGCCTCACGCACCATTGCGCAATCCATCACCATTGCCCCGACCGTTCGCCCCAACGACCGCAAGAAAAAAGTCGGAACCGGCACCACCGCCAAGGATGTGGACGTGGGGGGCATGATGGTGACGTTTGGCACGGGCCGCAATGTCACCAAGTCTGACGAAAGCGATGTGAATGTGCAAACGCTGTACTCAGTGCTTGACAACACGCGCTACCGCACAGTGAGCACAACCAAGGGTAAACGCCTAGAGGTGCACCCCGGCGGCGGCACTTGCACGCCGACACCAAAGGCAGATTGCGCCCCCCCACCCACACCGCTGGGCAAGGGGGTGACCAATGCCAAGCTTGCCAAGCGCAGTGTGATCGAACTAGACGGCGGCAAGGCCGGACAAATCGATGCTACCGACACCCTTGACTGGACCACCAACAATGGTTGGTACTTGGACTTCCCAGCAGTCGGCGAACGCCAGCTCAAGCCCATAGAAATGTACGACGGCAGCAATATCCTGGCCGTTTACTCACAGGTGCCGGCTAAAGGTTCAAACCTGAACCCAAATGTCGAAACCTGCGATGCGTCCACCGTTGACGAGGAGCGCCAATACCGCACCTTCATCAACATCATGGACGGCAAGAAGCCCTCGGTGCAGTTGGTGGATGCCAACAACGATGGCCTCTTTAATGCTGCCGACAATGACACCGTTCGCAAGCAGGTAGCCAAAGGGGCGCACAACCTGATCAGTGGCGGCAACAAGGCCGAGGATATCGATGTGAAGAACAACCGCGAGAGACTGGCGCGCATGCCAGAACTGTCGCTGCGCCCTAACTGGCGCCAGCTGAAATAATGAGGCCCAGTCATGATGCATCAGATACCCTCTTCGGGACAACGCGGCTTCACACTTATCGAGTTGATGATCGTAGTAGCCATCGTCGGCATCCTCTCGGCCATCGCCTACCCCAGCTACACAGAATACGTGCGCCGCGGCCACCGCGCGGATGCGCGCGCCGGGCTGCTGCAGGCGCAGCAATGGCTGGAGCGGGCGGCGACCGCCACGGGCACCTACCCGACGACACTGCCCACCGCGCTCACCTGGAGCGGCGACGCCAGCAAGCGTTACGACATCGCCTTCGCTTCAGGCAACACCAATGCCGCCTACACGCTCACGGCGACCCCCAAGGGTGCGCAGACGGGCGACAAGTGCGGCACCTACACGCTGAGCAACACCGGCGTGCGCGGTGCCGACGGCAAGAAGTCTGGCGACACCGGCTACAACCCCGACTGCTGGGGCAAGTAACCCTGCTCGCGTAGGATGGTGGGCACAGCGACACCATCTTCTCCATCCAGGGAGCACGTCACATGACCACTCCGCCCCCGCCGCAAACGCATACCAGCATCGCTGATTACCTTGAGGGTGAGCAACACACCGACATCAAGCATGAATACCTGGGCGGGCAGGTCGTGGCCATGGGCGGTGCCAGTGACAAACATGGCCTGATTGCTGGCTCCTTGCATGCAGCATTGCTATCTGCGGCACGGCGCAAAGGTTGCCAACTGTTCATTGCCGACATGAAGGTGCGCGTAGTTCACGACGGCGACAGTGATTTCTACTACCCCGATCTGCTGCTGACCTGCGACCCGGACGACAAGGAATCTCCGTACTACCGCCGCCGCCCCTGCCTGTTGGTGGAAGTACTGTCGCCCAGCACCGAGCGCATCTACTCGCGCGAAAAGCTGTTTGCCTACCGCCTGCTGCCCAGCCTGCGCGAATACCTGCTGCTGCGCCAGGACTGCGTGCAGGCCGACCTGTACCAGTTGGGCGACGAAGGCCGTTGGCAGCACAAGGTATTCACCCTGCCGGACGAGGCGCTGGCGCTGCGCTGCCTGGATTTGGCCGTGCGCCTGCGCGACGTGTACGCCGACGTGCCCGAGCTGCTGGCGTAGGCACTCCAGCAGGCGCGCAACCCTCGCGGCGCCACTGCCTGATGGCCTGATGCTTCGGGGCATCAAACCTTGGAAAGCGTCGGTTTCTGTTACGAACAAGCAGCCTACCGCCCCATCTACTGGCGCAGATTGCTTATAACCGCGCCACTTCCAGCGGGATATGGCGCAGTTTCACAAACTACGCCACAATTGCGCCACATATGCCTCGAACGGCGCCAAGTCCGCTATGCCATTGACCACAGACTTACTGAACAGGATCCGGGCATCCAAGAACGGTTTGACGCTGGCTGAACTCCTGGCCGCGCACCCCGGCATTGCCAGGAGAACGGCACAGCGCTGGATTGCCAAGCTGATTGAGAGCGGCCAAGTTGCTGCGCTGGGTGAAGGCAGAGCCCGCCGCTATCTCGGAGCTGACAGCCCAACCAGCACCGGCACCGTAGCCGTCAGAACCGATTTTTTCCCCAGCTTTATCCCCCTGTCTACTGACAGCCAGGACATCCTTGCCTATATCGACCAGCCTGCGCAAGCGCGCAAGCCTGTGGGCTACCAGCGTGATTTTCTGGATGCCTATCGTCCCAATGAGACTTGGTATTTGTCAGAGTCGCTGCGCCGCCAATTGCACAAGATGGGCAAAACCGCTGACGCTGATGAACCTGCAGGAACTTACAGCCGCGCCATTCTGAACCGCTTGTTGATCGACTTGTCATGGGCGTCCAGCCATCTGGAGGGCAACACCTACACCCGGCTCGACACGCGTGAACTCATCGAGCATGGCAAAGCCGCACGCGGCAAGGCCGCCATCGAAACGCAGATGATTCTGAACCATAAGACGGCGATCGAGCTCCTGGTCGAAAACATCGACAGTGCGGAGTTCAACCGCTACACCCTGATGAACCTGCACAGTGCCTTGTCGGAAAACTTGCTGCCCAATCCAGCAGATGAGGGGCGGATTCGCCAGCACGCGGTCGATATCGGCAAAAGCGTCTATCGCCCGCTCTCCACACCACAGCAGATCGAAGACGCGCTGGACGCACTTCTGGGCAAGGCTAACCAGATTGGAGATCCGTTCGAACAATCCTTCTTCATGATGGTGCACTTGCCCTACCTGCAGCCCTTTGCCGACATCAACAAGCGCACCTCGCGACTGGCAGCGAATCTGCCGCTGTTCCGTGCGAACCTTTGTCCGCAGACGTTTCTGGACGTGCCGGAACAGGCCTACAGTCGGGCCACCCTCGGCGTGTATGAAATGACCCGCGTGGAGCTGCTGCGTGACCTGTACGTCTGGGCATACGAACGCTCGACGCAGGAATATCTGGCCATCAAGCAAGGCTTGGCTGAGCCCGATCCCCTTCGCCTGGCTTGGCGTGATTGCATCAAACAGACGATGCGTGAAGTCATCACGCACCCGGAACTGGCGCCGCTTTCCTGCATTCAGCGGGTTGTGGCAGAGCGTGTTCCAGCGGGCGAACAAGCGAGCGTGCAGGCATTGATTGTCGAAGAGCTCCGGAGGCTGCACGAAGGGGTGCTGGCGCGCTACGGTTTACGTCCATCCGAGTACGCGGCATGGAAGGCTGTGCATGAGCATTGACGGATGCGGGTTC
>JAFEEP010000428.1 GCA_018241045.1 Pseudomonadota bacterium
GAGGACAGGCTTCCCGACAGCGCCGCCGTCGCCGCGCGGGTGACCCGGGCGGTGCTCGATGCGCTCGATGGGCACGGTTATGACCGGGTCCAGCCGCCGAGCATCGAGTTCGAGCAATCGCTGGCGAGCCGGATGGCCGGGGTCCGTCCGCGCCGGATGTTCCGCTTCGTCGATCCGGCCAGCCTGCGCACCCTGGCGCTGCGCAGCGACATGACGCCGCAGCTTGGCCGCATCGCCTCGACCAGCCTGGCCGCCGCGGCGCGGCCCTTGCGGTTGTGCTATGCCGGACAGGTGGTGACGATCAAGGGCGACGGGCTCGACCCGACGCGCGAGCGGCTGCAGCTTGGCGCCGAACTGATCGGGGTCGAAAGCGTCGCCGCCGCGGGCGAGATCGTCGCCGTCGCGATCGAGGCGCTGCGCAGCGCCGGGGCGACCGGCCTGTCGGTCGATTTCACGCTGCCCGACCTTGTCGATACCCTGGCGGTCAAGGCGCTTCCGCTGCCGCCTGAGCGGATCGAGGCGGTGCGCCGCGAGCTGGACGCCAAGGATGCGGGCGGGCTGGTCAGCGTCGGGGGCGAGGCTTACCTGCCGCTGCTCACCGCGATCGGGCCGTTTGACCAGGCGATCGAACGGCTTGCCGCGATCGACGCGGGCGGGGCGCTGGCCGGGCGGATTGCCGCGCTGCGCGAGATTGCCGCACGACTGGGCGATGCGGCGCGGATCACGCTCGATCCGTCAGAGCGGCATGGCTTTGAATACCAGTCGTGGTTCGGCTTCTCGATCTATGCCGATGGCGTGGCGGGCGTGCTGGGGCGGGGCGGATCCTACACGATCAAGTCGAACAGCCCCGATGGCGCGGACGAACCGGCGATCGGTTTCTCGCTCTATCCCGATGCGCTGATTGATGGCCTCGCCGCCGCCGAACCGAAGCGCGATGCGCTGTTCCTGCCGCTGGGCCACGATCCGATCCACGCAGCGCGGCTGCGCGCGATCGGTTGGCGCACTGTGGCGGCCTTGTGCGATGGCTGCGATCCGGTCGCGCTGGGGTGCACGCACCGCCTCCAGAACGGTGAGGCCGTCGCGCTTTAGGCGGCCCTGGCGGTTTGGCCGCCACGTTCCATAAGGATGCGGCGGGCCTCGTCAGCCTGCCCTTCGGCAATCCGCGTATCGACCGAGACGAAGACCCGCCCGCGCCGGATCTGGCGCTCGTAATAGTTCGCCTCGCGCCCGTCGACGTCGTGGTCGGTCAGCATCTTGGCCATGGCCCCGCCGGTCGCGCCGAAGATCCCGCCGAACGTGGCGACCGAGGACACGCCGCCGGCGGCAATCGCCCCGGCTGCAGCAACCGCGCCAAGCCCGGGGACCATCACCATGATGCCGATCCCGAGCAGTGCCCCGGCGATGCCGCCGCCGGCCACGGCCGCGGCGACGCTCATCTTGCTGTGGCCCTTCCAGTCCTCGCTGCCGTCGAGCGAAAACTCCCCCGCGCGGTGAAGCAGCGAGATCGAGGCTTCGGGGATTCCCGCCGCGCTCAATTCGGCGACGGCGTGTTGCGCGCTGGGCAGATCCTCGAAGATCGTCGCGATAATGAAGTCATGGCGCAGCGCAAGCTGTGCCCGCGCCCCGGCGAAGGCATTGGCGAAAGCGTCGCGCTCACGGTCGGTGGCAAAGATCACGCGCAGGCCCGAGGTGCGGTGCAGCCGCATGACCGAGGGTGAGGTGGGGTCTTCGGTGAGGGTGCGCAGCAGTAGGTCGATCGAGGTGCGGCGCATCTTCTGGTCGGTGCCGCGATTGATCCATTCGGTCAGCAAGGGGCGGGGGTGATCGGGGTCGAGATAGTTCAGGGCGGAGAGTTCCTCCGCCTTGATGACATAGGCCGGTTCGCTGGTCTGATCGTGCCCCATGCCCCCGATTTAAGCGTAGATCAGCGTTGATTTCCAGCCGTTTCATGTCCTTGTCCTTCGATCGGACAGGGCAGGGCAGACCAATTAAGCGGCGTGCTTAACGCGCAAAGACCCGCGACAGCCAGGCATCGACCACCGGGGTTGCGGCATAGGCCGGGTTGCCAAGCTGGCGGTTGATCTCCCCGTGGCCGGACAGGCCCTGGCCGGGGAACTCGCGTCGTTCGACCGGAGTGCCGCCCTGGCGCAGTGCTGCCTCAAACTCCTTCGCCTGGGCGATGCCGTCGGGCCGCTGGACGTGAATGATCAGGAAAGCGGGCGCGTTGGGTGCGGCGGCCTGAAGTGTGGGCGACAAGGCGCGCTGGCGCGCGGGATCGCTGCCAAAGGCCCGAGCATAGGTTTGCTGCATCATGCCCGGCCCTTCGCTCATCTGACGCGGCACGTCATAGGCCGCCCCGTCGATCGGGAGCACTCCGGCAAGATCGCGGAACGACAGACCCGCCCCTTTGAGGTAGCGTTCGTCGGTACCGACCAGAGCGACCAGGTGCGCCCCCGCGCTGTGCCCCATCAACACGACGCGGCTGTGGTCGATCCCCAAGGTATCGGCCTTCGACAGCAGTGCCTTTAGCGCGGTGGCGATATCCGCGCCCTGCTGCTCGACCGTGGCGCCGGGGACCAGGCGATAGTTGATGGCGGCATAGGCATAGCCCGCCTTGGTATAGTGCGGTGCCTTCCAGCCGCCGTCGGCATTGTCCTTGCTGCCCCGCTGCCACCCGCCGCCGTGGACGAAAACAACCAACGGCGCGGGGTCGTGCGTGCCCTGCGCCGGATAGAAATCGAGCACCTGCAGCGGATCGCGGCCATAGGCCAGAGTCTGCTTGCCCGGCGCAATCGGCGCATCGGACTTCTGCCCGCGCTGTGCCATTCGCTCTGCGATGCGTTCGCGCAGCGTACCTTCGCGGGCATCGGCGACCCCGCCAACGACCAAGGCCAAGGCTGCGGACGAAAGGATGACGATATTCCTCATGGCTGTGCTCCCATTTGCACACAGCCTATTGCCGTGAGGTTGCAGGTCGAGTCGCGAATTGTCGC
>JAFEEP010000429.1 GCA_018241045.1 Pseudomonadota bacterium
GCCAGCGGCAGATCGGCGAGCGCGCGGGCGAACTGACCGTGGGCGTCGTCTTGGTACCAGAAGTTGTCTAGCGCCCCGGGAAAGCCATCGGGGCCGGTTTTCTGGCCGTCCGCCGCGCACGAGGCGACGAGCGCCTGTTCCCGATCGTTCGGTGGGGCGGAAATCCATCGCTGCTGTAAATCCGGCTCGGCGAACTCCGGCCGGACCCCGCCGGCCAAACCGAGGCCCTGGGTGACCATCGAGTGACAGACGTCCCACGGATTGCCCGCGTCCAGCGCCACCGGCGCCTCGACGATGTGCCAGATCGACCGTGCCGCAAGGCTGGCTACGCGGGGCTCGGTGATGCTGCCGAAAAGGGGCCGGGCACGCAGCACCGCGGCCTGCCCGGCAAGGGACAGCGACGCATTCGGCGCCACGACCGGCATCTTGACAAGGAATCTTTGAACTTGGGCCATCACCCGCCTTTCCACAGTCGATGCTCCGGGCTGCGCGTCGCGCCAACCCTATGCGCGCTCAGCCCGGGCGATTTCACGAGTCCTTCCGGCAACGTCCCGCCGTCACTGGTCCGGCGGACGGGGCAGGTGCCTCCACGAAACCGGGCGCTCCTGCTGGCCGTAGGTTACGAACTCCCGCCCGCTGCGGGGCCGACGACGGAATCGCGAACTACGGGGCGGTGCGTCCACCGCGGCAGGCGCGCTTCGCGAGACCAAGGCGGACCGCCGTGTAGCGAAGCGCCGCCGCCACGGCCGGCGCATCACTCGCCGACAGGGCATCGGGGTAACCCTCTGTCTTCTCGGGGGAGCGCAGCGTGTCGCCCGGGAGGTCTCGTACATTTTTCATCGAGATCAAAGAGTTCTACGCCGTGCTCCTGAACTGCAACAGACGCCATTGCCTTCTTGATTTCGCTTGTAGCGTCTGTCATGAACCGTCCTCGGGGCGTTGGACATTCTTGCGACAACTGCTGGTATTTCGCACTAGAAAGCGTTGATCAGGCTGTCAACTCGCCAATCAGCGCCCGATCGGCAATACCGTTAACCGGCCGCCCGTTCTGCGCCTGCCAAGTCTTCACCAGATTTGAGGTAGTTTGGCCGAAGATGCCATCGGCCTGAATATCCACGCCGCGGTCAGACAGCCCGAGCTGCAGCAACCGCACGTCCAGCCCGCGGACCAGCGGGGCCAACAGCGTCAGCAGCCGAGATCCCGGTTGCGGGCCGTCGTAGCATCCCGGGGGTATTGCGGCCAGAGTCAGTGGCGAAATCTCCTTGCCGCGAACCACCAACGGCAGTTCCAAGCCCCAGAAGCCCTGGTCGATCAGGCGCTTGAAAGCGTCCATTCGATAAACTGTCAGCCGTAGATCGGAACGCGCATGATTCTCTAGCCAGTCCCTCCGCGTCGCAACGTAGGCGCTAATCCAGGCGCGCTCACCGATCGCGGCCGGCGCACCGACAGAATGAGTGGTACGGTCGCGCATCACCGACCATGATCCATGCACGAAGCTGTCGTAAACCACCGCCAAGGCCAATGGGCTACGCAGCCCCAGCTTGCCGGCCGCACGCACCGCCGGCTGCCAGTAGGTTTTATCAAAGAAGGCGTCTTGCGTGTCGCGCATCACGGGATCATCTGCACTAGCACGCAGCACGTTGTGCAACGTGTGGTCGTCGTCCAGCGTGTGGTCGATGGCCGTGAAGCGCGGCAGGAATGGTGCCAGCCGACCGGCGAAGCGGGCGCCTTGGTTGGCGCAGTATTTCTGCAACAATTGCGCTAGGTTGCCAGAGCCGAGCGTGGTCTGTGACCGGCCGAAGGTGAGATGACCAGTGTCGCCGGCGATCAACGTTACTTTGCCGTACTCACCGAGCACCTCGCCGGTTTCGAATAGGTTGACGATTGCCTTTGCAACGGCTGCCTGTGTGGCGGTGATGTTACCAACGCCGCCCGTAAGGTCGCCCGGCGATGCTATCGCGGCAACCATCTCCCCAGCAGCGGCCAAGGTCATCTGTGGTGCGGCACTTTCCACGAACGTCAGCACGCAGGAACCCGGCCGGTTGGGGTGCGGGTTGCAGCCGGTGACGCGAAAACCGAGCTGCTGAATGTCCAGCGTCCTCTCGGCGCAGTCATCGCAGGGGATGGTGCGTTCCATGAAATTCTCCTTTCGCGTCGAAGCTCAGCGACCCGCGAGGCCGCAGACGTACTGGCGGTGCAGGTTCATGCGCAGCGTGGTGTCGGGTGAATCGGCATTCAGCAGCACCATGTAGCGGGTGTATTTGTCGCGCGCAGCGGCCGGGGTCAGCGTGGCGAATTCGCTGATCTTGGCCTCCTTGTCCAGCACGTCCAGCGCATCAGCGTTGTTCCACACCTTGGGCAGTTGGGCATCGCTCAGGGCCGCCAGGCAACTCAGCGTGACCAGTGCGTGACGACCCTGCTGGCGCTCTTCGGAGCGGTAAGCACTCAATGCAGTGTCGGCCTTTGCCATGAACACGTTGCGCACTTCCGTACGTTTCGCGAGATGTGTGGCGACACTGCCGGTGGCGAACAACTGGCCGGCCCCAAAACTCGAGCCGCCTGCTGTGCGGGCATCGATGTCGGTCTGCAGCGTGGCCAGCACCGAGGGGAAAGCGCCGTCGGTCACCGGAATCACGGACAGTTCCTTGCGCTTGTACCCGACGGTGAAAGTCGACGTGCTGCCGCCGGCCTCGTACCCGATCTTCACGCCCACCGTGGTTGAGGTGCCGAAGAACATCGGCTTGATGTCACCCGTCAGCGCCGGGTCCGTTGGGACCTGCGCGGATGTGTTGGCCAGCAGCTGCGCGGCATTGCCGGTAGCGTAGATCTGCTTCACTTCGCGGCCCAGCAACTGCCCGTTGGTGGTGAATATTGCCAATACGGGAGGCACGGCACTGGTGTCGTAGCGCGGGCCGAAATAGCCTTCCACGCGGTCGTAAGCGATGCTGGCGGTAGGTGGCGTTTGCTCAACATCAACACCGAGCGAAGTCTTGGTGACGAAAACTACCGTGTTGGGTCCGCTCGCGCAGCCAGTCAGCATCAGCGCCATGAGCAGGCCAAGAGGAACGAACACTTGAATCATTGCGATGTCTCCGGCTGAACTGCATTCGGCGCAATGCAAACGTTGTTACGGAGAAAACCAAGTGTCGTATCACCATAGCCTAGCAGCAACGCGCTGCCGGTGTCGGCATGGGTCCAGCTTAAGCCAAACGTGCGAACGCGCAGCGTCTCGGCGGCAGCCAGGGGTTGGGTCGGCGACAACGTCAGGTGCATCAAACCCGAAACGTGCCGGTTGCCTTCGGCATCGACCCACACGTTAGCGCAGGCGCCCAGAAACGTCAGACTCGCGAGTGCACCCAGTCGGAGCAAGGGATCCCTTAGGCCATGCATGAGAGTCTGGAAGCATCTCGGCATCAGGATTCCGGCGCGATCATCATTTGGCGACTGAGTTCATTTACACAATCTCAGGCTATGTGGGGCGCACATTCATGTCAAGAAACTCGTTCAGCATAGCCTGCGGTCA
>JAFEEP010000042.1 GCA_018241045.1 Pseudomonadota bacterium
AAACGCTGGTCGATTCGCCGATCTTCGCCGGGCGCTACTTCCAGAAGTGGGATCTGACCGAGCCGGGCCGCCAGAAGGTCACGCTCAATGTCGTGGCCGACAAGCCCGAGCAGCTTGCCGCCAAGCCCGAGCAGATCGACGCGCACCGCGCGCTGGTGGCAGAGGCGCGGCTGGCCTTTGGCGTCAACCATTTCGACCACTACGATTTCCTTCTTGCCGTATCGGACAAGATCGGCGGGATCGGGTTGGAGCATCACCGCTCGAGCGAGAACCAGCTTGAACCCACGGCCTTCACCGAATGGGACAAGCAGGAATGGGATCGCGGGCTGCTGCCGCACGAATACTCGCACTCGTGGTCGGGCAAGTATCGTCGCCCGGCGCGGCTGTGGACCCCGGACTATCGCCAGCCGATGCAGGGCGACCTGCTGTGGGCCTATGAAGGGCAGGACCAGTTCTGGGGGCTGGTGCTTTCGGCGCGGTCGGGAATGCAGAGCAAGGACATGGTGCTGGGCCAGCTTGCCAATTGGGCGGGCGGCTTTTCCGAACAGCCCGGGCGGCGCTGGCGCTCGGTCGAAGACACCGGCAACGATCCGGTCTTCGCTGCGCGCAAGGCCAAGCCCTTTGCCTCGCTTGCCCGCAGCGAGGACTATTACACCGAAGGTGCGCTGGTCTGGCTGGAAGTCGACCAGATCATCCGCGCCGGGACCAGCGGAAAAAAGAGCATCGACGATTTCACCAAGCTGTTCTTCGGCATGAACGATGGCGACTGGGGCGAACTGACCTTCGAACTGCCCGACGTGGCCAAGGCGCTGAACCAGGTCTTTGCCTACAACTGGGAAGGGTTCCTGACGACCCGGTTCAATCAGCCGGGCCAGCCCGCGCCGGTCCAGGGGATCGAGAAGGGCGGCTACAAGCTGGTCTGGAAGGAAGAGCCCAATCCCTACGACAAGGCGCGCCAGACCGATGCCAAGGTCACCTCGCTGACCTGGTCGCTGGGCGTCACCATCGACAAGGACGCCAAGGTCACTGCGACACAGTGGGACAGCCCGGCCTTCAACGCCGGGGTGGTCACCGGGTCGAAGATCCTTGCGATCAACGGCGTGGGCTATGATGGCGATGCACTCAGGAAGGCGATCACCGCCGCCAAGACGGGCGCGCCGCTGAACCTGCTGTTCCAGCGCGGCGATCGCTTTCAGACGGTCAGCATCGACTACAAGGGCGGGCTGCGTTATCCTTGGCTGGAAAAGACCGGCGCCGCCAAGGCTCCGGCTGGACTTGATCTGCTGCTCATGCCGCGCCGAACCGTGACCAAACGCAAATGACAACACGCCGTCGGCGCTGGGCGGTGGCGCTGGGCACCAAGGTCGCCCCGGCGCGCTTCCTGCTGTTCGCGGTGTTGATGATCGGGGTCGCCATAATCTGGCAGGTCGCTCACGCCGCACCGGCGGGTGATGCGCTGGTGATCGGTTTCGACGTGGGGGCGGTGGCCTTCATGGTGTCGCTGCATTCGCTGCTGCGCGAGCACAGCGCTCCGACGATGCGCCGCCGCGCGGCAGAGAACGACGCCAACCGGGCGCTTGTCCTGCTGCTCACGGCGGCGACGTCGCTGGCTATTCTCGCGGCGATCTCATCCGAACTGCCCGCCGCCAAGCAGGGGCAGCCGCTGGCAATCGTCAAGCTGGTCGGCACTCTGGCACCGTCGTTGGCCTTCACCAACCTGATCGTCATGCCCCACTATGCCCATATGCACTATATGCCCCGGCCTGATGGCAGCGGCGATCTGGGCGGGTTCGATTTTCCCGGCACGCCGCAGCCCGACTATTGGGATTTCCTCTATTTCGCCTTCACCGCGGGGATGAGTTTCGCCGCATCCGACGTCAACGTGACGCGCGGCGCGGTGCGGCGGGTGGTGGTGTGGCACTGCCTGCTCTCGTTCGTGTTCAACATCGGAGTGCTGGCCTTCTCGATCAACGTGCTGGCCGGTGCGGCGGGATGAGGAGATAGACCAAGGTCTCTGTTGCGGCGCAGCACTGGCGCGGCTATGGGCCGCACCACTATGCGCATCGACATGATCCCCGTGGGCGACAACCCGCCCGAAAGCCTCAACGTCATCATCGAAGTGCCGACCGGCGGCGAACCGGTGAAGTATGAATTCGACAAGGATTCGGGCGCACTGTTCGTCGATCGCATCCTGCACACGCCGATGCGCTATCCGGCCAATTACGGCTTCATCCCGCACACCCTCTCGGACGACGGCGATCCGCTTGATGCCCTGGTGATCTCTCGTTCACCCTTCATCCCCGGCTGCGTGGTTCGCGCTCGCCCGATCGGCGTTCTCAACCTTGAGGACGAACACGGCGGCGATGAAAAGCTGATCTGCGTGCCGGTCGACTCGACCTTTCCCTATTATTCCGACGTTGGCGAACGCAAGGATCTGCCCTCGATCGTGCTCCAGCAGATCGAACACTTCTTCACCCACTACAAGGATCTGGAACCCGAGAAGTGGGTGCGGGTCGGCAAGTGGGGCGATGCCGCCGATGCCCGCCGTGTCGTGCTGGAATGCATCGAGCGGTATCAGGCGAGCAAGAAGTAGGGCGCGCCTTCCCCCGCCGGCAGGCGGGAGGGGGAACAAGGGGATTCTCCTCAATCCCCCGCGACCATCATCCCGTCGACTCGCAGCGTCGGCACGTTGACGCTGCGATACCATTCAAGGTCGTTCGCCGGAGTCAGCCGGGCAAACATATCGAGCAGGTTCCCGGCGACGGTAAACTCCGCCACCGGACCTTCGATCACGCCCCCGACGATGCGATAGCCCGAGGCGCCGCGGCTGTAGTCGCCGGTCACGCCGTTGACCCCGTGGCCGATCAGTTCGGTCACCAGTACGCCCTCAGCGATGTCGGCGATCAGCTCCTCGACCGACAGGGCGCCGGGTTCAAGATGCAGGTTGCTCGCCGATACCCCCGGCGCTCCGCCGCCGCCGCGCACCGCGTGGCCGGTTGGCGTGCCGCCAAGCTGGCGCGCGGCTGCACTGTCCATCAGCCAGCCGGTCAGCCGCCCATCATCGACCAGCTTGCGCGGTGCGGTGGCCAGCCCCTCGCCATCGAAGGCCCGCGAACTGAGGCCGCGCCGGCGCAGCGGATCGTCGATCAGGTTCAGCCCCCTGGCGAACAGTTGCGCGCCGTCCTTGTCGAGCAGGAAGCTCGCGCGCCGGGCGATCGCGCTGCCCGACATGGCTCCGAGCAGATGGCCGATCAGCGATCCGCCGACACGGGGATCGAACACCACCGGCATCGGCCCGCTCTTGAGCTTGCCAGGGTTGAGCCGCCTGACCGTGCGATCGCCCGCCTGCGCGCCGACTTCCTCCGCCGCGGGCAGGTCGGCGGCGTGGCGCGCGGTGCGCCAGGCATAGTCGCGCTGCATCCCCGATCCCTCGCCCGCCACCACCGTGGCGCTGATCGCATGGCCGGTGCCGCTGCTCGCGCCGACGAAGCCGTGGCTGGTGGCGAGCGCGAAGGTCCTGGCGGAGGCGCTGGCCGAACCGCCCTCGCTGTTGGTCACGCCGGCGACGGCACGCGCGGCATCCTCGGCGGCGAGCGCCTGTTCGCGCAGCGCCTGCGGGCTGGGCTCGGCCGAATCGGCGAGGTCGAGATCAGGGAATGGGCCGCGCGTCAGCAGGGCATCGGGGGCGAGCCCGGCGAACTGGTCCTCCGGCGCGGCGCGCGCCATGGCCACGGCGCGTTCGGCCAGCTCGCTCAGCGCCGCATCGCTGAAATCGCTCGATCCGATCGAGGCGGAGCGGCGGCCGACAAAGACCCGCAGATCGAGATGTTCGCTCTCCGAACGCTCGACATCCTCCAACGCGCCGAGCCGCACCGTAACGCTTTCCGAGGCGGAACCGGAATAGATCGCGTCGGCGGCATCGGCCCCGGCGCGGCGGGCGCGTTCGATCAGCGCGGTAACGCGGTCCTGGGCTTGGGCGGTATCGAGCATGGCGGCTGGGTAACTCCTTGAGCCGCCGATCTAGGCATTGCCGCTCGTCAGGGCAATGGAGGCTGTCAGCTTGCCTTGCCGAAGGCCATCTCCAGGCCCTTGAACAGCCCGGTGATTACCACCGGCAGGCCGATCGCCAGAACCCACAACCAGATCCGGTCGCGCCGGAAATGGCTGGCGAAGCCGGGGTCGGCGGCCTGGGTGTCGTCAAGCCGGGCCCAACGCTTCTCGAACCGGCGACAGGCGGGAATGATCGCGGCGACCAGCACGATCAGGACGAAATAGGGCAACAGCGACCCGGTCTTGCCGTGGAGCGCGCCCATCGTCATCCAGATCTGGAGGCCGGTATAGACAAGCAGCGCGTATGCGATGTTGTCGCTCATCCGCTTGCGCCAATCGAGCGGTCGTGCGGTACGACGGGTATGCGGTGCGACGTCCTGCATGGCCTTTGCCAATGTCAGTCCCCTTTTTTATCCAAGCCCGGGCTGAGTAAATCACCGAAGGGCCCGACAGGCAAGGGCTGTTAAGCATTGGCTGCGACAACGGCGGGGACAAGCCATGCACGAAACCTGCCAAATGGATCAAACGCGGGTTGCAGAGCGAGTCGCCGAGCCGTAAATCGCGAATTGCATGACCGAAGCAGCCACCTTGCCCGCCGCGCCCATCAGCGCCATGAAACCGATCCCGCAAGGCGGGCTCGAAGTGATCTCGATCGCCAAGAGCTACGACAAGCGGGCGGTGCTGACCGACATTTCGCTCTCGGTCGGCAAGGGTGAGGTACTCGGCCTGCTCGGCCCCAACGGCGCGGGCAAGACCACCTGCTTCTATTCGATCATGGGGTTGGTCCGGCCCGACAGCGGCCGCATCCTGATGGACGGGGTGGATGTCACCAGGCTGCCGATGTATCGCCGCGCGATTCTGGGCCTGGGCTACCTGCCGCAGGAAACCTCGATCTTTCGCGGCATGACGGTCGAACAGAACATCGCCTGCGTGCTTGAACTGGCCGAACCCGATCGTGATGTGCGCGCGCAGGAACTGGAGCGCCTGCTGGGTGAATTCGGCCTCACCCGCTTGCGCACCAGTGCCGCCATGGCTCTTTCCGGGGGCGAGCGCCGCCGCTGTGAAATCGCCCGGGCACTGGCGGCCAAACCTTCGATCATGCTGCTCGACGAGCCCTTCGCCGGAATCGACCCGCTCTCGATCAGCGATATCCGCCACCTCGTCACCGATCTCAGGGACCGGGGGATCGGGGTGTTGATCACCGACCACAACGTGCG
>JAFEEP010000430.1 GCA_018241045.1 Pseudomonadota bacterium
GTGCACGATGCAACTCGGGAGCATCGCCCACTTTTTCCACCAAACGGAACCACACCTGTTGATACGGCGGGCGCTTGGGTGGGTTCAGCTCATCGCGCGGGTAGACATGGCGAAACTCGAACGGCCCTTGCCGGTCCAGCCAGCGCTGCACTTTGGTGGGCAGTTTTGCCAAAGCGTCGGCTGAAAGGGGCGGCGCGGGGCTCAGGTCTTCGGGCATGGGCACTTCCGGCATCGACAATTGATGCTCGCCGCCGGTTTCTTCGTCTTGGAACGAGGCCGCGCAGAAAAAAATCACCTTGCCGTGCTGGATCGCCGTTACTCGACGCACCGAAAAACTCCCGCCATCGCGGGTGCGGTCCACTTCATAGACGATCGGTGCTTCGATATTGCCGGCGCGCAAAAAATAGGCGTGCAGCGAATGCGCGTGGCGCGGCTGGCCCAAGGTTGCCTGCGCAGCCGACAAGGCCTGCCCCAGCACCTGCCCGCCAAACACGTATTTGGTGCCGATATCGCGGCTTTGGCCGCGAAATAAATTATCTTCCAGCCGCTCCAGTGAGAGCAGTTCGATCAGTTCGGAGACGGGGGCATTCATGCCGCGAATTATACGGGGACACCGCCCCGAAGCCCGTCCTCGATCCGTTGCAGTGCCACCGCTGCCAGCACCGCAGGCCACGGAAACTGCGGCCCCGGGTCGCGCTTGCGGCACACATGCAAGGCCGGGTCATCGCTGGCGGGGACCTGTTCGCGGTCCAAATCTTCATGCCCGGCGATGTGTGTCAGCGCCGGCAGTTGCACCCGCAGCGCGTTCAGTAAGCTGATTAACGCGGCAATCTGCACCTCGGGATAGGGCGCTTGCATCGCCTGATGGCGCGAATCCAGCCAGTCGGGATAGCGCCCGGTATTGACCAGTTCGATGCCCACGCTGCGTGGATTCCAGCCGCGCACATGATGGGCAATGCGGGTGGGCGGCACGTATTCCTCGATGCGGCCATCGCGGTCGATGTAGTAATGCCCGCTATTGCCGGTACCGGCGGCGTACAGCGCACGCTCGCCGTACTCGCGGGCAGTGGCCAGATCTGGCAGTTCGGTGCAGTGGATCACCACGGTGTCGATAGCGGCCAATGCGCGTGCGCTGAGCGCATCGACATAGGGCAAGGGATGGGGATGGATGACGGGCTGCGGCATGCGCCGATGCTAGCATTCACCCATGAAAGGACACTGCATACTCTCGCACGGCTTCGAAAGCGGCCCCGACGCCACCAAAGTGACGGCCTTAGCCGATGTTGCCGAACGTTTGGGCTGGACGCACCAGCGCCCCGACTACACCGACCTAGACAATAGGCGCGACGTGACCCCCTTGGGTGATGTCCCCGCCCGTATCACCCGCCTGTTAGCGCTGGCGCAGGCCGCCGCTGCGCGTGGCCCGGTGGTGTTGGCCGGCTCCAGTCTGGGTGCTTACATCAGCGGCCATGTGTCACAACAGGTGCCGGTGGTGGGTTTGTTTTTGATGGCACCACCGGTACTGATGCAGGGCGCGCCGCCGATGCAAGCGGCCACGGTGCCCACTTCCATCATTCATGGCTGGCACGATGAGCTTATCGCTGCGCAGCAAGTGGTGGACTGGGCCGCGCTGCGACAGGCGCGGTTGTTATTGGTCGATGACGGCCATCGGTTGAGTGATCATGTGCACGCCAGCGCCGATGCGTTTGCGGCATTGCTGGGGGCGCTGTAACTCATGAAATTTTTTGTGTCCTGCGGTAAAGGTTTGGAATATTTGCTGGCCGATGAGTTGCTGCAACTGGGGTGCGCGCACGCCACCGCCACCATGGCGGGGGCCAATGTGGACGGCACGCCGCAAGATGCGCAGCGCGCGGTGTTGTGGTCGCGTTTGGCCAGCCGGGTGCTGTGGCCGATTGCCGAATTTGAGTGCAATGACGAGCACGCGCTGTATGCCGGTACCTGCGCGGTGGATTGGACGCAGCATATTGGCCCGATGCACAGCATTGCCATCGACGCGCATGTGTCCGGTGAAGCCGTCACCCATGCACGGTATGCCGCGCAGCGGGTCAAGGACGCCATCGTCGATACCCTGCGCAGCAAGACCGGGCAGCGCCCGGATGTGGACGTAGACGCGCCCGATGTGCGCTTGAGTTTGGTGCTGCGCAAAGGCCGCGCGATTTTGTCGGTGGACTTGTCTGGCGGGCCGATGCATCGGCGCGGCTGGCGCAAAGTGCAGGGCGAAGCGCCGCTGAAAGAAACCGTGGCCGCCGCGGTATTGCTGCGCGGCAAATGGCCGCAGGTATATGCCGAGGGTGGCGATTTGCTGGACCCCATGTGTGGCAGTGGCACGCTGTTGATCGAAGGCGCGCTGATGGCCGCCGATGTAGCCCCGGGGCTGCGTCGCCACGATGCGCTACCGCCCACGCGCTGGCCGGGGTTTGATGTGGAAGCGTGGAATGGCTTGCGCATCGACGCCATTCAGCGCGAAGCACGCGGGCTGGCCGCATTGCGCCCGTGTTTTGCCGGTAGCGATATCGACCCGCATGCGGTGCGCGCCGCGCGTGAAAACGCGCAGTACGCGGGTGTGGATGATGCCATCACGTTTGCGGTGCGCGATGTTGCGGATTTGCCCGTGCAGCAAAACCCGCTGGGCGTGGTGGTGTGCAACCCGCCGTATGACGCACGCTTGGCGGCCGACCCCGCGTTGTATCGCGCATTGGGCGACGCACTCAAACGCGCCGCCCCGCAATGGCGTGCAGCGCTGCTGTGTGGCGATGCCGAGTTGGCCCGCGCTACCGGTTTGCGTGCGAAAAAAAGTTATCAGTTGTTCAACGGCCCGATCGAATGCAGCTTGATCGCGGTCGACTTGATCGCGCCCGTGCAGCGCGCAACCAGCGAGCCGCGCACATTGCCAGAAGGTGCGCAGATGGTGGCCAATCGGCTGCGTAAGAACCTCGACAAACTCGCGCGCTGGCGGCAACAGGCACAGGTCACCTGCTACCGCGCCTACGATGCCGACATCCCCGAATACGCCTGCGCGGTGGATGTGTACACCACGATCAGTGATGAAATTTGGCTGCATGTGCAGGAATACGCCGCGCCCACCGAAATCCCCGAAGCGACCACCCGCAAGCGCTTGAACGATTTACTGCTGGCGGTGCGCGAGGTGTTTGGACTACCCAAGGAGCGGGTGGCGGTGAAAACCCGCAGCACCGGCAAAGGCGGCTCGAAATATGGCCACTTCGATCACCGTGGCGAATTTCTGATTGTGGAAGA
>JAFEEP010000431.1 GCA_018241045.1 Pseudomonadota bacterium
CCAGGTCAGGTCCGCCCGGCCATCCCCGCTGTTGTCATAGAGCGCCTTCGCCCCCAGCGCATAAAGCTCCACCCCCCCAGCCGCCGCCGCGCGGAAGCCCACGTTGAGACCGGGCAGGGTGTCGATGGTCAGCGTATTCCCACCATAGCCCAGCGTAGTGCCCGAACGGGTGAAGCTGAAGGTCGCCAAGCTCGCATCGCTGAACTGAATCGTGTCGAGCGCGGTAAAATCCGTGATGTGATCGCCCGCAAGCCCGGCCGAGGTGCTGCGGAAGGTATCGCGACCGGCGCCGCCGGTCAGCGTGTCTCTCCCCAGGCCACCATCGAGCACATTGGCCGCATCGTTGCCGATGATCACATCGTCGCCCGCACCGCCGATCGCGTTCTCGATGATCGTCCCGCGCGCGATGGTCACGCTGCCGACCTGGCCGCCGACATTCGAGAATGTCTCGGGATTGAGGTTGATCAGCGCGTTCGAGATGAAACCCGAATAGTTGAGCGTATCGATCCCGCCATTGTCGACGATCGTCACGCTGACGGACGATAGTCCGCTGGCAGCATCGTAGATCGACCGGCCCGAGGTATTGCCGAAGCCGTAAACGGTGTCACCGGTGCGTGTACCCGTTGGCGCACCATAGAGACTTGTCGTCGCCAGGATGTCGGCCGGGGTCGGGGCGACGACAAATTCGTTCGCGAAGTTGAGGTTCGCGAAATAGGTATTCTCGGCCTGGTCGAAGTACGACATCACCGTGGTCGCCCATGAATCATTCAGATAGAGGGCGTCCTGCGAATAGCTTGCGGTGGTGTTGTAATTGCCTGCATGGCCAAGACCAAGCGCATGGCCGATTTCATGAACATAGGTCTGGAAGGCGTAGGTGCGCAGGGAGCCATTGCTCCCGGCGATCCAGGCGGTCGAAATGTTCACATCCGACGACTGGATGATCCCGCCCGAAACGATCGAAAATGTCGAAGCCCCGGTCTGATCGTCGTGGAAATGGATGTTGCCGCCGCTGGCCACCTCGGAAAAAAGGATCCCGGTGGCATCCGACCACAGGTTCAACGCCTGACGGGCAAGAGTCTGTCCGTCCGCGCTGAGCGAGGCGAGGTCCACCGTCAGGGTCCCGCCGGGCGAAACCGCGAAATGCCGCGTCGCGCCGCCCCAGTACCCGGCCGTCAGCTGGTTGGCGATCTGATCGTTGGTCCAGACCGTGAGTTGCGGCGCAATCGCCGCTACCACCTTGTACGATCCGGCCGCGTCATTCCCCCAGGCGCCGACGTCGATGTAGTAGGTGCCTGTGGACGTCGGCGTGAAGCGCAACCTGGAGTATTGCGACGTATCGGACGCATCGTCGTTGTAGGCCAGGGCGGCGCCATTCGTGCCGCGCACGTAAAGCGTGGTGTCGACATCGCCGCCGCTACCGCTCACATCGGTGGTAAACAGATAGGTCTGTCCGGCGGTCAGTTGCACTGCGTACCAGTCGTGATCGCCCTTGCTTTCCAGCGAGCCATTGATCGCCGCCCCCACGGCCAGCCTGCCGGTCGTCGAGCTGTCCCCGGCAATCGAATCGGCCACCGGCGCCGTTGAGGTCAGGTAGAACGAGCCAGTGTCTCCACCGAACCCGCTGACGTCCAGGAAGTAGGTTCCGGTCGTCGACGCCGTCCAGGTGATCTCGGAAAAGTACTGGCTGCCCCCTGCGATGGCATCGTCGTTCTGCGTCAGCAACGCACCCGACGAATCGCGAAGCGCCAGCGCGCTGTCGCTGAGGCCGCCGGTCAGAATCGTCGAGAACGTGTAGGTCTTCCCGGCGGTCAGCGTGATCCGATACCAGTCATGATCGGTGGCATTGTCGATCGTTCCCTGGACATAGCTGCCCGGACTAAGCGTCGAGGTGGTCGTCGTATCGCCGGGCACGGTGTCGATCGTCGCCGCCGCGGTTGCCCCGGCTTGACGCACCGCACCGGTAAAGACCTTGGGTTCGTCGATGAGGATATCGTCTTGGGAAAATGAGAAAACCTTCACGACCGAACCATCCTTCGTGTGCGTTGCTGCCCACATAAGTGGAGGCAGACTCTTAAGATATTCGAACGCAGAGAAAGCCACACGGACTAACGGTGCGCAAGACCTTCCGACCGCGCCAAGGCCGGCAACACCCAGTTCTGACGCGCGAAAGCACCGATGAGCAAAACGGGGCGATATAGCCTGAAATCGTGCCACGGTGCGACGCGGTCGCAATCCAAGGGCTGGCGCACCCGAGAGAATTCGAACCTCAGGCCTCTGCCTTCGGAGCGGGTATCGACCACTCTACGCCAGGGTGCGCTGGCGCTGTTAACTCTACTATAAACCACTGATTCTCAAAAACTAATTTGCGGCATTGGCCTGCGGGCCATGCCGTCGCGCCGGCGCAGCTATCTGATCCAGTATCGAGCGCTTGGCCGCTCGCGCCGCTATCCGATCGGCGCGCACGGCGTGTGGACACCCGACGCCGCGCGCAAGGAAGCGCTGTTCCAGCTCGGCAGGGCCGCGAAAGGCGACAATCCGGCCGAGGAGCGCAAGCTGGATCACATTCGCCGCGCGCCGCTTCAAAGCTCTCGACGCAGCCGTTCTGTCCAGGCTTGCGAGGCCGTATCAAGGCGGCCCTGTGCAGCAGGGATTCGTCTCGCGCCACGAGGGGGTCCGCTCTGGCGATGCCCCCTCGTTCCTCGGTGATGCGAAGGAGTGCCCGAGCCCTCAGCCACCACCGAAGCGGTACTTGAGCCGCAGCCCATACATACGCGGTTCGCCATAGCTGGTGCTGTTCACCAGCAGCGATCCAGCCTGGTATACGTCGGTGTTGCTGATGCGGTAGAGCTTGTCCGTGGCATTCGTAACGAACGCCCCTATGTCCAGCCCCGTGCCGCCAACGCCGCGCAGATCCAGCGACATATTCAGCACGCCGTAGGGTTCGAGCCAGGCCCCCGGCTGCATCGCCGGAATCTGCGTCGCTTCGGTATATTGTGCCGAGGTGTGCGAATAATTGGCGAAGAACGCCAGCGTCCCGATCCCTTGGCCCAGCGACTGTTCCGCCGAAACATGGACGCTGTAGATGTAGGGCGACGTATACTGAAACGGCAGGCAGCTCGCATCGATCGTGCCGCCGGGTCCCACTGGCCCGTTGCATCCCACACCCCCAAACGGGACCGTGAATTTGTAATTTGTGTAGTGCGCGTCCAGGTAGCTGAAATTGCCA
>JAFEEP010000432.1 GCA_018241045.1 Pseudomonadota bacterium
CGCGCGGTCTTCCTCGCTCAGATGCAATTCGGTCTGGCGCATGAACACACCTCCGCCTGTCAGGTTGCGACTCGCGAAGTGTATTCATGTTCCGTTATTTACGTGTCAACGTACTAGTGCGACCAGTACGCGGGCTACGGCCCGGTGCTCGACCCCAAGGTCCAGCCTGGCCGCCAGGCCGCGGGCTGCGCAGCCCATGCACGGCGCAAGTTCGAGGAACTGACCACCCGCGGGGCTGGTGCCAGCCCCGTGGCGGTGGAAGCCCTGCAACGCTGGGCGCGGATCTACCACGTCGAGCGCCTGCTGGCGGGCACGACGGCCGAAGAACGACACGCGGGCCGCCAGAGCATGAGCCGCCCGCTGTGGGAGGAACTGCGGGCCTGGCTGCAGTTGGAGCGCCAGCGCGTGGCCGGCGGCGCCATCGGGCAGGCCATCGACTACAGCCTGAACCACTGGGACGCGCTGACGTTGCACCTCGCCGACGGGGCCGTGCCCATCGACAACAACCACCTGGAGCAGCAGATCAAGCCCTGGAAGCTCGGTGCAAAAAATTGGTTGTTCGTAGGCAGCGAATTGGCAGGTGAACGTGCAGCCGTGGTGATGAGTCTGGTGCAGTCGGCCAAGCTGAACAAGATCGAGCCCTGGGCCTATCTGCGCGACGTGCTGGCGCGCATCCACGGCCATCCGGCTTCCGGCATCGACGAGTTGCTGCCGCACTTCTGGCGGCCCCGCTGAGCATCAGCACCGGTCGGCGCGTGCCGCTGGGCCGCGGCGGGCAGGCATCGTTCCGAACTCCAGGGCAGGCGTCAACGTGGGATCCCTGGACGCTCACGAAAATTCACCGACTCCGTTTCCGCCAGAGATAGCTCCAGTAGCATCCGCTACCGTACAAAAAGCCCCGCTAAGTCATTGACCTGCGGGGCTTTTTTGTCCTGTTGTGTTCGGTAGCGCCCAATTGAAGCCGTATTCACCAGGGGGCAGAATAAGGAGCATAAATCGGAATTTTCCGATGCCCCAAAAATGCGCCCCCACATGGCCCTTACCGAGACCGATTGCAGGAAGGCAATCTGCCCGCCTGACCGTTCCCAAGCGGTCTTGGCGAAGCTGGGGTCAACTTCGATGCTGGTGTAGATTTTCTGCTTGGCCTTGCTCATGGTCATCAGTTCGGGCAGGGCCGCGGGATTCATCGTGCAGAGCTTGGTGGATCTGCTCCAGCGCCCACCAGAGATCGGACTCGTCCACGTTCAGCGGTGGTGCCAGCACCAGCACCTGACCCTGGCCGACCTTGAACGAAAGCCCTGCACTGAGGCAGCGGTAGAGCACGGCTTCGGCCAGGTCCGCATTGTGCAGTTCGATGCCGATCAGCAGACCGGCTCCCCGTATCTCCTTGACCGCCGGCATGCCCGCCAGCAAGCTGCGCAGCCGTTGGACGGCTTCGAGTCCCAGGCGGCGGCTGCGCTCCAGCAGACCTTCTTGGTCGATCACGTCCAGCACGGCCAGCCCGGCGGCGCAGGCCAGGGGGTTCTTTTCGTGCGTGTAGTGACCCAGCGAAATCTGTTGGCCCACATTCAGGCCCTCGCGGGCGATCAGAGCTGCCAGCGGCATGGTGCCGCCGCCGAGCCCCTTGCCGATGACGACCATGTCGGGCTCGATGCCGTAACGCTCGACGGCAAACAAGTGCCCGGTGCGGCCGAGCGCAATGGGGATTTCGTCCAGGATCAGCAGCGCGCCGTGGCGATCGCAGATCTGGCGCAGGCGCCGGTAGTAGTCCGTTGGCGGCACCTGCACATCGGTGCAGCGCACGGTCTCGACGATCACCGCCGCGACATCGCCTTCCTTGCGCAGGCAATAGTCGATGTAGTCCACGCAGCGCAAGGCGCAGCTGCCAGCGCAGCCGAACACGCATTGACCCGGATCGCAGGGCGGCACGTGTTCGCTGCCGGGCAGCAGCGGGCCAATGCCCCGGCGGAACACCGCTTCGCCGCCGACCGAGATGGCGTCCAGCGAAGCGCCGTGAAACGCGTCCCACATCGAGATCGTCTTGAAGCGGCCGGTGGCCAGCCGCGCCAGCTTGAGCGCCATGCCGATGGCCGCCGTGCCGCCGGGCGCGAACAGCAGGCGCGCGCCCGCCATGGGGGCGGCCTGGCACAGGCGGCGCGCCAGGTCCACAGCCGGGCGGTTGGTGTAGCGGCGTGGGCTGAAGGGCAGGGTCTCCAGCGTCGCCCGCATGGCGGCCAGCACGGCCGGGTGACCGTAGCCGATCTGGTGCAGGCTGTTGCCGTGGAAGTCCAGGATGCGCCGCCCGGCGGTGTCGGTCAGCCAGGCACCCTGCGCACCGTCCAGCGCATTCAGGCAGGGCGTGGACATGGACTGGTGCAGGAACCAGCGGGCATCCTCGTCAAGCAGTTCGCGCGTGGCCGCGTCGAGGTGCCGTGCCTGCCAGGCCTTGCGTCGGTCTCCCAGGTTGATGTCGCCTTCGCTGCGGTCGCTCTCAGTTTTCACTGGGGGCTCCCGCCAATTCGCCGTCCCGCAGCATGCGCTGGCGGCCGCCCTGGGCGTGGGCAAACAAAGCTTCTGCGGCGCCCGGGCCGTCGTTGGCTTCGAGCAGGTCCACGATGGCGCTGTGTTCTTCGGCGAAATGGGGAATCGCCATGGGCGCCAGCAGGTTGCGACGGCGAAAGAGCGCCAGCAGCTTAGTCAGTCTGCGGTACTGCTCGGTCAGCACGGGGTTGCCCGTCATGCCCACGATGCAGTCGTGAAAGCTCAGATTCAGTTCGTGGAAACGTTCCACCTCACCGGCCTGGATGTCGCGCATCGCGGCCGTCATTTCGCGCAGAGTCCTGAGCTGATCCGGCGTGATGCGCTCGGCCAGCAGCCTGCCGGCCGCTGCATCCAGGCCCGCGCGCACATCGTAGATGTCGGCGGCTTCGGACAGCGCGATCTTGCGCACATGGGCGCCGCGGTTTTTCTCCTGCCGGATCAGCCCCGACTCTTCGAGCATGCGCAGCGCCTCACGCAGGGGGCCGCGCGAGATGCCAAAACGCTGGGCCAGCGCCATTTCGTTGAGTTTGCTGCCGGGTGCCAACTCGCCGCCCAGGATCATGTCCTCGATGGACTCGGCCACCAGCCGGTTCAGCGACGTGCTCTGCACCAGGGCCAGGGCCTGTTCGGGGGCGGAGGTCAGGGGTGTGTTCATGGGAGGACGAATTGGATGGTTCAGCATTCTAGGGGGATTTTCTTATTTGTAGATTGTCAACAATCTGACATATAGAACTTCTAAGCTGGCGTCCGTTGCAACCCAGGGTGCGTCGGTCGGGCGGGCCGGGCGGTTGCGGCCAGATCCACCGAATCCCCTTATTGGAGCCCCGCCATGATGCTGAAACCCCTTTCGCAGACCGCGCTGGCCGGCGTGTTCACCGCCGTGCTGACCCTGCCGGCCCATGCCGAAAATACCGTGCTGAACGTCTACACCGCGCTGGAGACCGATCAGCTCAAGGCCTATCAGACGGCTTTCAACAAGTCCCATCCCGATATCGAGATTAAGTGGACGCGCGACTCCACCGGCATCATCACCGCCAAGCTGCTGGCCGAGAAAGCCAAGCCCGCGGCCGACATGATCCTGGGCGTGGCCGCCTCCAGCATGGTGGTGTTCGAGCGCGAAGGCATGCTCCAGCCCTACGCCCCGGCCAACATCAAGGCCATCAACCCGCGCTTTCGTGCCGCCGGTGCGAACCCGACCTGGGTCGGGATGGATGTGTGGGGCGCTGCCATTTGCTACAACGTGGCGGAGGCCGTCAAGCAGGGCCTGCCCAAGATCCAGAGCTGGAAGGATCTGCTCAAGCCCGAATTCAAGGGCAAGATCGTGATGCCCAACCCGAACTCCTCGGGCACCGGTTTCCTGGACGTGACCGCCTGGTTGCAGATCTACGGCGAAAAGGGGGGCTGGGACTACATGGACCAGTTGCACCAGAACGTGGCCGTCTATACCCATTCGGGCTCCAAGCCCTGCGTGATGGCGGGCGCTGGCGAGTTCCCGGTCGGCATCTCTTTCGAATACCGCGCCAACACCGTGCGCGAAAAGGGCGCCCCGATCGACGTGATCTTCCCCAAGGAAGGCCTGGGCTGGGATCTCGAATCCTTCGCCATCGTCAAGGGCACGCCCAAGATGGATGCCGCCAAGAAGCTGGCCGACTGGGCCGCTTCGCGCGAGGCCAACGAGCTTTACGCCAAGAACTTCATCCTCACCGCCATTCCTGGCATCGCCACGCGCCTGAAGCACGTGCCGACGGACTATGAGCAGCTTCTGGTGAAGAACGACTTTGCCTGGATGGGGCAGAACCGTGACGCCGTGCTGAACGAGTGGCAGAAGCGCTACGCCGCCAAGTCCGAA
>JAFEEP010000433.1 GCA_018241045.1 Pseudomonadota bacterium
GTCCAGCTTGGCGAAGAAGGGCACGGGGCGTGAGCCGGCATTGGAGTCGGCCAAAGTGGCGTCCACCAGGAACGTCAGCGCGCCGGACATGCCGCCGGTGATGGGCTGCAGGTCGATGGCCTTGCAGTCATGGAATGCGCGCTGAAGCAACAGGCGTTGGTCAGGGCGCAGGACAACATTGGGCGGAACCTTGATCTCCAGGCGATCGTTGGCAACCGGTCCCGGGTTGTGCAGTAGCGCGGCGTTTGGCCCCTCGTATGGCTCCACAGGGCCGACGCGTAGGCGACGCTGATCCGAGGGTGCACCTTTGGGCAGAGCCGTCTCCAGGACGCGCTCGATGTCCTTGCGTTGCCCATCGCCTTCGACAACGACGTGCAGGAACAACCCTTCGTCGAGAGCGCCAACTACGTTCGCCTCCAAGGCCTCAGCGGCCGACTCGAAGTGGGGTGGTGTGGCCCAGAACACAGCGGCTCGGGCATGCCTGAAGTTCGCTTGCTGTCCCGGCGGGACGACCTCGATGACCACATGGCGGTTCTTCGCCTCCCGTAGGTCGTGCTCGCTCGGTGGCCTTCCAAACCAGAGCATCTTGGGGCGCTCAATCATGGTCACCCCTCGCGCGCATCGGAAGCTGCCAGGTCGAGCCGCGCGCAAGCGCTCCTTCGTGCGAGCAGGCGATGCAGTGAGGCCTCGGCGGCATCGCGGCCGGGCGGAGCGTGCCGCGGATCCCGTCGTAGATCACCATGCGCGCATCGGACGGAACGCCAGTTACGGCAGCGAGGAACATCGTGATCGCGGCCGACGACATGGTCGAGTTAAGCGAGATGACCGCTGGTTGAGGTACCCGTGCGCCCACGATGTATGGGTCGCGTTTGCGCTGGTCCTCGGTCATCAACTCTTGCCTAACCTGCTCCGCGTCGAGCTTGTCGGTGCAGACTAAGCACGGCAGACCCGGACTGAGCATCTGGGTCCGGCCAGTGATGTACTGAACCTTGTCCTCGAGGATCCCGATGCCCACGCCCATGTCGATGCATGGGATCAGGAACTGGTAGGCAAGCTGGTTCAGAAGCGCGCGGCTTGCCATCGAGTCGGTGCACCCGAAGATGAAGTCGGCGTTTGCCAGCTTGGCGGCGACCTCCTCGTCAAGAACGTCACCGACGATGGTGGTGCACCGCGCGGAGGGATTGATGGCGGTGATGTAGCGCGCCGCGACGTCAACCTTGAAGGCGCCGACGTCCGACGGCCCGGCGCCCACAAGTCGATTGAGGTTCGTTGCCTCGATCTTGTCGGGGTCGACCAGCACGAAGTTGCGCGCGCCGAGATAGGCTAATTGCTGGGCCACGATCGAACCTGTGCCACCCAGGCCGATGATGGCGATCGCGAGCCCCTGCATTGCGCGCTGGCCCTGAGTGCCGAACGCGCGAACCTGTCGGTCGTAGAGTTCAGATGGTTCGCTGCCTCGGTATGCCGGCGTCTCCAGCACGCGACCGACCCCCACGAAGGGCACGGGTTCGGTCTGACCAAGTCGCCTCGCGTACGAGCCTGCGGTCGTGAAGACCGCCGCGAAGTGCGCACCGTTCGGGACGCGGCGTTCGAAGTAGCTGGCCAGGGCTTGCTCACCGGCGTCGTCGATCGACGAGAAGCCTTCGAGCGCGGACTCGCCAGGGTGCGTGTGAGCGAGCAACACGCCGGCGCCGGCGGCGCGCGCGCGATTGGCGATCTCGATACAGAACTCCGGCCTGAGGGTGGCGGCGCTCGCGGTACGTTCCGCGTAGGCCGCGTCCGGAACTTCAGCCAGTTGTCGGACGACGAAGCGGCCGGCACCGGCGTTCGACGCTGGGAGAACCAAGCCGACCGCACAGGTCTCTAGTTCGCGGTCGCGCGCGAAGCCGCGAAGCGCATCTGACTCTGCAAGCGGCAGTCTCAGCATCGTTCACACCGCCTGCGCGAAGCGATTCTTGATGGCAGCGATCCACGTCAGCAGGTCGTCGCGACCGGCATTCCAGTGATCGGTGTGCCACGAGAACCAGAGGGCACCTTTGCCCAGGCCTGTCATCGGGGTGCCGGTGTTCGCGTTCTGCGGCATGGCGCCCGTCGCCAGGCGCAAGTCCTCGTCAGCCCAGAAACAATCGGGCTTGGCGTAGGGGTAGCCCTGCGGCGCGAAGAAGTGCACTTCGGTCGACTGCTTGCTCCAGCCGGCCGGCAGGTCCACAGGCGGCAGCGAGATCATTGTGCCGGTGCCGTTGACCTCGACCACTCTGGCGTTGGCGTAGCGACCAAGCAGGCGCTGGACGTGAATGTCGATCGGCCCCATGCCGCAACCTCAGCCGAACGTGGCCGGCGGCACCACGGTGAAGCGGCGCGGCCCGCCATTGCCGTGGCCGATCTCCAGCGAGACGCTGTCGCTGTCGCCGAACGGGAGGTCGGGGTCGTTGCCCTGACCGTCGAGTTGCAGTCCCGAACCAGGCGGCAGGTTCGGGACCCTCGATTTGACGTAGGCGCCGGTGACGATCTCGAGCTCGGTCTCGTACCGGTCATCGCCAACGAAAAAGAAGTAGGTCTTGGGGTGCTTGTCGTGTTCAGACATTTCGTGCTCCAGCGGTGGCAAAGGCCACCCATGACCATGCACGTTACATGTTCTGGCCCGAAAGGTCAAGGACACAAACAATGTCAACAAAACACACCTATTTCGCCATCAGAGTCAACGATGTCAGCATTGTTGACATTCTCGCTCGCCTCCACTACAGTTGCGCCCCGAAGGGGACGCAGCATGGTTGACGAGAAGCGCCTGTACCAGGCGCTGGGTGAGCGCCTCAGAGCACTGCGCGAGAGCCAGCACTCGGCTCGCGGCAAGGTGACTCAAGCCAAATTGGCGGAAGAGGTGGGTCTTGAGAGAACGTCAATCACGAACATCGAACGCGGAAACCAGAAGGTTCCGCTGCACGTGCTCTATCGCATCTGCGAAGTGCTGCAAGTGCCGATCGGCGATGTTCTTCCTCCTCTATCTGAGATCAAGTCGACAACGACCGAGTCCGCGCTCGAGGAGTTGACCTTTGCCGGCCGCACCGAGAGGGTGACGCCGCATCTCAAGCAGATGCTCGCCCAGTTCATCCAGACAGAGACAGGAGACCCCAATGACGAACGTTAGGCCTGATCGCGCCGAAATTGAGCGACGAGCGGTCGAGGTTCTGCGGAGAGCCTCAGCGTTTGACGTTCCGGTGGACCTGGAGAAGGTGGCCCGGGCTCTTGAGGTCAACGTTCACTTTGAGGCTTTGGAAGACAAGGTATCTGGCGTTCTGGTCGTCAAGGGAGCAGAGCGCAACGCCCTGGTGAACGCGACGCACCATTCGAATCGGCAAAGGTTTTCACTCGCGCATGAATTTGGACACCTCGTCCTGCACGACTCGGAGGGAGATCGCCTGTTCATCGACACCAACTTGCGTGTTTACCAGCGCGTTGGCGCGTCGACCGACGATGCATACAGCCAACCTGACTCTACGACGAAGCCACACGAGGAGCGTGAAGCGAATCAATTTGCTTCCGCGCTGTTGATGCCCTGTGAACTCGTTCAGCGTGAAGCGGTGAGCCTAGATCTCTCGGAAGAAGCCGATGTCGCATATCTCGCAAGGACTTTCGGAGTGAGCGACCAGGCGATGAGTATTCGCCTTCAACAACTCGGGCTATTGCGACCAACCGGCTTGCTCTAGTAGCGTCGGTTTCTGCTCACCCCATGAGTGACAGGTCTGCGCGCCTCAAAGTGCGCGCGGAAGCGTCCGAGTTGA
>JAFEEP010000434.1 GCA_018241045.1 Pseudomonadota bacterium
ACGGTGAGCAATATGTCGCGGTGAACACCGGGTGGGGCAGCTCCTGGGGCCTCAACCACGGTCTGTTCTGGAAGCAGAAGGTCACACGCGTTCCGGGTCGGCTGGTCGTGCTCAAGCTGGGTGCCAAGGGGACCATCCCCGACAATGCTCCAAGCAGCGTGGATATGACCCCCAAGGCGGCAGCCTTCGGCAACGAAAAGCAGATATCGCGCGGGCTGCAAGTCTATTCCTTCAACTGCATGGTCTGCCACGGGCCAATGGTGCAAAGCTCGGGCGTGCTGCCCGATCTGCGCTGGTCGGCGGTGACCGGCGATCCGGCGGCCTTCAAGGCGGTGGTGATCGACGGCGCGCTCAAGGGCAACGGCATGGTTTCGTTTGCCAAGCAGCTCAGCCCCGAGGATGCCGAAGCGGTGCGTGCCTATGCGCTGGACCAGGCGTGGATGGCGGTGGCCAACGGCGATGCGAAGGCGCCGAAGAAATGAGCGGAGATATCAAGCAAATGCCATTCGATGCCGAAGCGTTGGCGGGCGAGCTGTTCGTCGCGCTCGACAATGCGCAGCCTCCGGTCGCGCTGTTCAGCGGACGCTATCCCGAGTTGACGATCGACCAGGCCTATGCGGTATCGCTCGCCGTTCTCAATCGGCGGCTTGCCCGCGGCGAGCGGGTGACCGGCAAGAAGATCGGGCTTACCGCCAAGGCCATCCAGCAAGCGCTGGGGATCGATGAGCCGGACTATGGCTTTCTCACCGATGCGATGGCGGTGGCCGAAGGCGCTACCGTGCCGATCGCGACGGGCTTGCGTTCGCCGATGGTCGAACCGGAGATCGCCTTCGTCCTCAAGCATCGCCTCGCTGGCCCCGGGGTGACCCCCGAACAGGTGTTGGCGGCGACCGACTATGTCACGCCCTGCTTCGAAATTGTCGATTCGCGCTTCGACACGCCGCAGATCCGCATTGCCGATACCGTCGCCGACAATGCCAGCGGCGCGGCTTACGTGCTGGGCAATGCGCGGATCGACCCGGCCGGGATCGACCTTGCAGCCATCGCCTGCAAGGTTACCCGCAATGGCGAGCTGGTTCAGGAAGGAATCGGCGCGGCGGTGATGGACAACCCGCTCAACAGCGTGGCCTGGCTGGCGAATTGCCTTGGGCGCTACGGCGTCGCGCTTGAGGCGGGCGATGTTGTGTTGCCTGGCTCGATGACGCCCTTCATCCCGGTGCGGTCGGGCGATCGTTTTGTTGCCGACATGGGGGCCCTGGGGCAGGTCAGTGTGAATTTCGACTAAAGGAACCGATCATGAAGAACCATGCCCTCACCCAATGGCGTGAGCGCAGGGAACCGTCCTACGGCGCCTGGCTCAACCTGCCCGATCTCTACACGACCGAATGCATCGCGCGACTGGGGTTCGATTGGGTCTGCATCGACCTGCAACACGGCCTGATCGACTATTCTCACCTGTTAGCCCTGGTTCCCGCGCTGTCCGGGACCAAGCCGACGGTGCTGGTGCGCGTGACCTCCAACGATGCCGGACAGATCGGTCGCGTACTCGATGCTGGTGTCCACGGCGTGATCGTGCCGATGGTCAATACCCCGACTGAGGCTGCAAGCGCGGTTTCCGCCTGCCGCTATCCGCCGCAGGGCACCCGCTCGTGTGGGCCGATGCGCGACTCCATGCTTGAAGGGTTTGAATACCTTGCCACCGCCAATTCCCAGATCGCCTGCGTCGCGATGATCGAGACCCGTGAAGGGCTGGCGAACGTCAAGGCGATTGCCGCCACGCCGGGGCTTGACGGGCTGTTCATCGGTCCGATGGACCTGTGTTATGGTCTTGGCGTCGCGCCAGGATCGTTTGATGATCCGGCCTTCATTGAAGCGGTTGAGCAGATCAAGCAGGCCTGCGTCGATGCCGGGATCGCCGCTGGAATGTTCGGCTACAACGCCGCGCTGTCACGCGCCGCGCTGGCAGACGGGTTCCAGTTCTCCTCGATCGGGTCTGACGCCAACTTCCTGCGCGACGGAGCCCAGCGGGCGTTCGACACGGCACGAGGGCTCGATGAAGCAAAGACCGCCAAGGCGCAGCCCAGCTATTGAAGCTGCTGTTCTGAACGGAAATTGGGGAGGGGTGAGCGGTCACCTCTCCCTCCTTTCGTTAGCCTACTTGCGCTTCGCCGGCCCGTCGAGCCAGATCGGCGAGGTATAGGCACGCTCCTGGATCGTGGACGGATGCCCGGTCTTGACCGGATCGATGCCCAACGCGATCGCATCGAGCAGCGAATAGCGCGCCGTCGGGATCTGAAGGACGCGCAGATAGTAGAACGCCTTCTGCCCGGGTTTGTAGTCGGGATCGCGCCACAGTGTCTCGAACTGCACGGCACCGATCGAGTTGGTGACTTGCCCGGTCTTGAGATCGACCGTGTTGCCGACCGCAGGCAACTTGCCGTTGGCGCCCGGCTTGCGGTTGCCCGACCAGGCGATGTCGAAGATCTTCTCGTGCGAAACGCCCTTGGCGTCGACCCAGCCCTTGACCATCTGCACCCGGTCGAGGTTCGCGCCCATCGGGTCCTTGAGCGCGGAGACGAGGAATTGCGGCGCCGCACCACGATCGGTTAACTCGCCGCCCATCGGTACGCCGCGGGCATAGCCGATCCGCGCCATCCGATCGAAACCCAGGTCGGCGCGGGTGAAGCCGAAGCCACCGAACATCCGCACCGTGATGCGCGGCCCGGTCGAGGCATAGACCTCGCGGCGGCGGAAGGCGTCGAAGATCGCGCGGCGATCATTGTGCGGGGCCCAGACCCCGACGATCCCGGCAGCCTGCATATCCCAGCCGCGCGAGGATCCGAGTCCGGACGGCCCACCACGCAGCCTGGGCTCGGCATCGTGCTGCGCCTTGCCCGCGAAGGCTGTCTCCTCCACCGCCGACATTCCGGTATGGCTGTCGCTCGATCCGATCATGCCCAGCTTGAACGGATTGACCCCGGTGCGCCGCTCGATCTCCAGTCCGCGGCGCAGGGCCGCGCGCACGTAGTCGCTGCGGTTGGGTGGAGCCTTCGGGCCATTGGGCATCAACAGAAAGCTGTAGCGTTCAAAATCGGCGAACTCGTCGTTGCCCGACAGCGCGGGGTGGGTTTCGCTGTCGCCCTTGATCTGCGTCGCCTCGACCACGCGTTCCCACTTGGTTCGCTCGCGCGCATAAGCGGCGGTGATCGGCTTGCCATCGCTCATGCTTTCGGAGAACATCAACCCCGCACTCAGGTTGGGGTTGTGCGGAATGGCGGTGAAGCTTGCCCCGGTCCGCTTGCTGGTCGCATCCAGCCATTCCCACAGTTTTTCGGGCTGATCGCTTTCGATCTGGCTGAAGGGCAGGAACTGCTGCGTCTTGTCGGGACCGTCGGGGGTAAAGATAATGCGGTGAAGGTTGCCGCCGCCCGGCTGTGATGACCATTCCCAGCCGACGAATGCGGTAAACTTGCCCGGTTCGTTATAACGTTCGGCGGCGGCGATCGCATCGTTCCAGGGGCCGCGGCGCTGTTCCCCGCCATGCAGGTCGCGCAGCACGTCTGCCGGAGTGACGGAACCGGGCCTTCCGTGCCCTGAACCGACGTTGACCAGATAATCATAGACCCGCATCAGGTCTTCGGAACTGGTTCCCCCGGCCTCGGCCAGCAGGGCCTTGCCGGTCGGCGTCGCGGCCAACTGTGCATCGCCCTTGAACAATCGTGCCGTCGCGCCGAGCATTTCCGCGTGATCCGAAACCACCAGGAAGTCCAGCGGGCGCGACAGCTTCCACGGCTTGCCGGTGACAGGGCTGGTCACCGTTTCACCGCGGGCAAAACGATAGGCGGTTTCAGCCGTGGCGTTGGGCGTGCCGAACAGAAATACGTCGAGCGACTGGCTGGTGTGCAGATGGGTATCACCCCAGAACACCCGGCTGGGCATGGCCTTGGATCCCGCCTCGTTCCCGGAAACGGCGGTGTTCGCATTCGCGGCGCCTCCGATGGCGGCCTTGTCGGCACTCGGCCATAGTCCGAATGCGGCAAGCGCCGAACAGCAAGCTCCGGTCAAAAGCAATTTGCGCATGACATCCTCCACTTTGCCGCAAGACTATCAGCCTTTGCGCCCGGGCAATTGACTTTACGGCGCGTGGTGCTCGGTCGGAAATCAGAAGTTGGGGCACATGAAGTCAATTTCCGTCGCTTCATGTCAATCCTCTCTCCCCGGATCGGCGCACAGTTGGCGCACACTGGAATCGACCAGCTTGACGGAGAGACACTGAAATGGATCAGGACGACACCCAGGCGATTGCCGAGCTTCACCGCCTGTTCGATGCCCAGCGCGCGGCCTATCTCGCGAACCCCGAACCCAGCCTGGAAGAGCGGCTGGTACTGGTCGGGCGCATTCCCGGGGTGGTGGCGAGCAATCACAGCCGGATCGTCGATGCGATGCACGCCGACTATGGCAATCACCCGGCGCTGACCACCACCCTGTTCGATTTCTTCAACGTGATCGAACGCGCGCAACTGGCCATGGAAAATCTCGCGACCTGGATGAAGCGCGACGAACGTCCGCTCCCGCCCGAACTCTATGGCGGCTCGGTCGCCTATATCCGCAACCAGCCCAAGGGCGTGATCGGCAACCTGTCTGCCTGGAACTTTCCCTTCGACATCTCGTTCGGCCCATTGGTCGAGATGCTGGCCGCGGGTAATCGCGTGATCATCAAGCCGTCCGAACAGGTTCCTGCCTGCAGCGAGCTGATGAAGGAGATAATCGCTGCAACCTTCGCGCCCGAGCAGGTTGCGGTGGTCACCGGCGGGATCCCACTGGCCAGTCATTTCAGCACGCTGCGCTGGGATCATATCCTCTACACCGGCAACACCCGGATTGGGCGTGAGGTCGCGCTGAAGGCGGCGGAGAATCTGGTGCCGGTCACGCTGGAGCTGGGTGGCAAGAACCCCGTTGTGTTCACCGAGGATGCCATCACCGCCCGCAACGTGCGCAACGTCCTGGGCGTCAAGATCGCCAAGAACGGCCAGATCTGCATCAACGCCGACCACGTCTTCGTGCCCCGCGCAAAACAAGCGGAGTTTCTCGACCTGGTGCGCGCGCAGATGGACGCGCTGTTCACCGACTACACCACCGACCCCGACGTCTGCAATGTGATCAACAAGCGGCAGTGGAGCCGTCTGCAGGGTCTGGTCGAGGAACTGCGGACACGCAGCCCGCAAAGCCTGGTCGAGTTCGGCTCCGTCGCCAGCAACGACAACGGTTGCCGGATGCCGTTCACACTGGCGGTAAACCCGCCGCTCGATGCCGGGGTCTCGACCACGGAAGTGTTCGGCCCGATCCTGCCGGTCTATGCCTATGACGACATCGGTGAGGTGATCGCCCGGATACAACAGGGCGAACGACCACTGGGTATCTATATGTATTCGGATCAACCCGAACTGGTCGAGCGCGTCCGCAGCCACACTTCGTCGGGCGGCTTCACGCTAAATTGCGCGGCGCTGCATGGCGCCCAGGCCAATCTCGGCTTTGGCGGGGTCGGGCACAGTGGCAACGGCCGCCATCACGGAATCGAGGGTTTTCTGGAGTTCTCGAACCCACGCGCCTATCTTGAACTGGCCGACAATTCCGGGGTTGAACCACTCCTGGCACCGCACCGCGAACAGACCGCGCAGCTTGTTGCCGCGTTGATGGGGTGATGAACTCAAGGAAACAGGAACAGCACGATGACCGATGACCTCAAGCACCCGCTGCGCTCGCAATCCTGGTTCGGCGGGAAGGGCCTCAAGGGCTTCGTCGATCGCAGTTGGGTGCGCAGCCGCAGCGTGCCGGGCGATCACTTCGATGGTCGCCCGATCATCGGCATCTGCAACACCTGGTCCGAATTGACCCCGTGCAATTCGCACTTCCGCGTGCTGGCTGAACACGTCCGCATGGGTATTCTCGAGGCGGGCGGGGTACCGGCGGAATTCCCGGTCACTTCGCCCGGCGAAACGCTGACCCGGCCAACAGCCATGTTCCTGCGCAACCTCACCAGCATGGACGTGGAAGAATCGATCCGCGCCAACCCGATCGACGGGGTGGTTTTGCTGATGGGTTGCGACAAGACCACGCCCTCGCTGCTGATGGGCGCGGCCAGCGTTAACGTGCCGACGATCGGGGTGTCGGGCGGGCCGATGCTGAACGGCTCGTTCCGCGGGCGACGGCTCGGCATCGCCGATATGTGGAAGCTGGCGGATGATTTTCGCAAGGGCGAGATCGGGCAGGACGAGATGGCCGATCTTGAGGCGGGATTGAACCGCTCCAACGGTAGCTGCAACATCATGGGCACGGCCTCGACCATGGCCGCAATGGTTGAGGCATTGGGAATCGGCTTGCCCGAGAACGCCGCCATTCCCGCCAGCGATGCGCGCCGCAACGTGCTGGCCCGCATGGCCGGGCGGCGGATCGTCGAACTGGTGCGCCAGCAGGTGCTGATGAGCCACATCCTGACCCGCGAGGCGTTCGAGAATGCGATCCGGGTCAACGCCGCGATCGGTGGTTCCACCAATGCGATCATACACCTGACCGCAGTGGCTCGCCGCATCGGCGTGGAAATGACGATCGACGATTGGGACCGACTGGGCAGCTCGGTGCCGACGCTGGTCAACATCCAGCCTTCGGGCGAGCACCTGATGCAGGATTTCCACGAAGCGGGTGGCGTTCCCGTGGTGCTGCGCGAGCTGGGCGAAAACGGCCTGCTCCATAAGGACGCGATGACCGTGACCGGCCAGTCGATCTGGGACAACAACGCCCAGGCGAAGTGCTGGAACCGCGACGTGATCCGCACCTTTGCCGAACCGCTGATGCGCGATTCCGGCCTTGCCGTGCTGCGCGGCAACCTCTGCCCCGATGGTGCCGTGATAAAACCTTCGGCCGCCCAGCAGGACTTGCTCCGGCATCGCGGTCGTGCGGTGGTGTTCGAGAATGCCGAGGAAATGCACCGCCGCCTGGCCGATCCCGATCTGGACGTGACGGCGGATTCGGTACTGGTCATGAAGAACTGTGGCCCGCGCGGCTACCCGGGGATGCCCGAGCTGGGCAATATGCCGATCCCGCGCAAGCTGTTGACCCAGGGCGTCACGGACATGGTCCGCATTTCCGACGCGCGAATGAGCGGAACCGCCTTTGGCGCGGTGGTGCTTCACGTATCGCCCGAAGCGGCGGTGGGGGGAACGCTGGCCCTGGTCGAGGAAGGTGACTGGATCGAGCTAGATGTTCCGGCTCGCCGCCTGACGCTTGAGGTAGGCGACGAGGAACTGGCCCGCCGCCGTTCGGTATGGACCTCTGGCGGGGCAAAGCCGGAACGCGGCTTCGCCAAACTTTACGTCGAACACGTCAATCAGGCCCATGACGGCGCGGACTTTGATTTCCTGGTCGGTTGCAGCGGCAGCGAGCCGCCGCCCGACCAGCATTGAGGCAGCGAATTATTCCGCAGCAGGGCGCAGTCGTTCCACCGCAGCCCGCGCAATCGGGTCCAGCCCTGCTCCGTCCGCGGCGATGATCGCGGCCTTCATCCGGGGATCCCAATAGTCGGCCAGGTGCTGGCGGGTCGCCTCGATCGCTGCTGCCTCGCCCTGCGCGGCGAGGTTGCGGGCGATCTGGTTGGCCATGTAGGTCAGCTGGGCGAGGTCCACCGCGCTATTCCGCCGGTTCGGTCGCGATGCGGCGGCTTCTGGCCGACCAGCTGGCATAGCTCTCCTGCCATTCGCTCGGCCCGTTGCTGGGCAGGACCTGGACCGCGGTGACCTTGTATTCTGGGCAATTGGTCGCCCAGTCGGAATAGTCGGTGGTGACCACGTTGGCCTGCGTGGCGGGATGATGGAAGGTGGTATAGACCACGCCGGGCGCGACCCGGTCGGTTACTTCGGCGCGCAGAGTCGTCTCGCCGGTGCGGCTGGCGAGGCGGACCCAGTCGCCGCTCTTGATCCCGCGGTTCTCGGCATCGGCGGGGTGGATTTCAAGCAGATCCTCCTCGTGCCAGACCACGTTGTCGGTGCGCCGGGTCTGCGCACCGACATTGTACTGGCTGAGAATGCGCCCGGTGGTCAGCAGCAGCGGATAGCGCGGCCCGGTCTTTTCATCGGTCGGGACGTAGTCGGTGACCATGAATCGTCCCTTGCCGCGCACGAAGTTGTCGACGTGCATGATCGGGGTGCCGTCGGGCGCGGCCTCGGTGACCGGCCATTGCAGCGAGCCTTCGGCCTCGAGCCGGGCGAACGAGACCCCGGCGAAGGTCGGGGTCAGCCGGGCGATCTCGTCCATGATCTCGCTAGGGTGCGTATAGCGCCAATCGAGCCCGATCGCGTTCGCCAGGGCCTGGGTCACTTCCCAGTCCGCCATGCCATTGGCCGGCTCCATCACCTTGCGGACCAGTTGCACGCGACGCTCGGCATTGGTGAAGGTTCCGTCCTTTTCGAGGAAGGTCGATCCCGGCAGGAAGACGTGGGCGTAGTCGGCAGTCTCGTTGAGGAACAGGTCGTGGACAATGACCAGTTCCATCGCCTTCAACCCTGCGGCGACATGATGGGTGTTGGGATCGGACTGGAGGATGTCCTCGCCCTGGATGTAGAGCGCGCGGAAACTGCCATCAAGCGCGGCGTCGAGCATATTGGGGATGCGCAACCCCGGTTCGGGATCGAGCGTGACCTGCCAGTCGGCCTCGAATTGCTCGCGCACGGCTGCACCAGCGATGTGGCGATAGCCGGGCAGTTCGTGCGGGAACGAGCCCATGTCGCACGAACCCTGGACGTTGTTCTGTCCGCGCAAGGGGTTCACCCCGACGCCTGCGCGGCCGATGTTGCCGGTAGCCATGGCGAGGTTGGCGATGGCCATGACGGTCGACGAACCCTGGCTGTGCTCGGTGACGCCAAGGCCGTAGTAGATCGCGGCGTTGCCTCCTGTCGCATAGAGTCGTGCGGCGGCGCGTAGCTCGGCGGCGGGCACCCCGGTCACCGGCTCCAGCGCTTCGGGGCTGTGGCGCTGTTGGGCAACGAAGTCGGCCCAGTGCCGGTAATCGTCCGCTTCGCAGCGCTGCGCGATGAATGCTTCGTCGGCGAGTCCCTCGCTCACCACGACATGGGCCATCGCGGTCAGCACCGCGACATTGGTGCCTGGTCGCAGCGCAAGGTGATGCGCCGCCTCGACATGGGGGCTGCGGACCAGATCGATCCGGCGCGGGTCGATCACGATGAGTTTTGCGCCCTGACGCAGGTGGCGCTTCATCCGGCTGGCAAAAACCGGATGCGCGTCGGTGGGGTTGGCGCCGATCACCAGCACCACGTCGGCGGCCTCGACGCTGTCGAAGTCCTGCGTTCCGGCGCTGGTCCCATAGGTCTTGGACAGGCCGTAGCCGGTCGGCGAATGGCACACCCGCGCGCAGGTATCGACGTTGTTGCTGCCAAAGCCAGCGCGAACCAGCTTCTGGACGAGGTAGGTTTCCTCGTTGGTGCAACGGCTCGAGGTGATCCCGCCGAGCGCCCGCGCGCCGTGATCGGTCTTGATCCGGTTGAGCTTTGAGGCGGTGTAGGCCAGCGCCTCATCCCAGCGCACCTCGCGCCAGGGTTCCTCGATCGATTCGCGGATCATCGGCGAGAGAATCCGGTCCTTGTGATTGGCATAGCCCCAGGCGAAGCGGCCCTTGACGCAGCTATGGCCGCGGTTGGCCTTGCCGTCTTTCCACGGCACCATGCGGACAAGCTGCTCTCCGCGCATCTCGGCGCGGAAGGTGCAGCCAACCCCGCAATAGGCGCAGGTGGTGATCACCGCGCGTTCGGGCTTGCCGATTTGCTTGACCGCCTTTTCCTGCAACGTCGCAGTCGGGCAGGCCTGGACGCAGGCGCCGCACGAGACGCATTCGCTGGAGAGGAAATCGTCCCCGCTCTGGCCCGCGCTGACCGTGCTGGCAAAGCCGCGTCCGTCGATGGTCAGGGCAAGCGTTCCCTGCACCTCGTCACAGGCGCGCACGCAGCGCGAGCAGACGATGCACTTGGACGGATCGAAATCGAAGTAGGGGTTTGAGCTGTCCACGGGCAGGCCAAGGTGATTGTCGCCAGCATAGCCATAGCGCACGTCGCGCAGGCCCACTTCGGCGGCGGCGTCCTGTAACTCGCAATCGTTGTTGGCGCTGCAGGTCAGGCAGTCGAGCGGGTGATCGGAGATGTAGAGCTCCATCACCCCCTTGCGCAACCGGGCCAGCCGCTCACTCTGGGTATGGACGACCATGCCCGGTTCGACCGGGGTGGTGCAACTGGCCGGAGTGCCGCGACGACCTTCGATCTCGACCAGGCACAACCGGCATGATCCGAAGGCGGCGACATTGTCCGTGGCGCAGAGGCTAGGGATCGAACCACCGCATTCTGCCGCCGCGCGCATAACGCTGGTCCCGGCGGGGACGATCACCGCGCGGCCGTCGATGGTCAGCGCGACCTGCGTGTCCGAATGTACCTGGGGAGTGCCGAAATCGGGCTGGCGTTCGTAACCCATCAGGACCTGCTCCCGAAATCTTCCGGCCAGTGGCGCAGCGCGCTCTCGACCGGATAGGGGGTGAACCCGCCCAGCGCGCAGAGCGAGGCATCGCGCATGGTCTCGCACAGATCGGCGAGCAGCGCCAAGTCCTCAGCGCGGCTGCGTCCGACCTTGCGGGCATTGTGCATCTGGGGGAGTGCTTCAACCGCGTCAGGCGCGCTTGCTTTGCCGCTGCGCAAGCGGTCGATCAGTTCGACCCCGCGGGTCGATCCGATCCGGCAGGGGGTGCATTTGCCGCAGCTTTCCGCCGCGCAGAACGCCATGGCGAAGCGGGCCATCGCGCCCATGTCGGCGGTGTCGTCGAACACCACGATTCCGCCGTGGCCGATCAGGGCATCGGCGCTGGCATAGGCTTCGTAGTCGAACGGCAGGTTGAATTGGCGGGGGTGGATATAGGCGCCGAGTGGTCCGCCAACCTGGACCGCCTTGACCGGACGGCCCGAGGCGGTGCCGCCGCCAATCTCGTTCACCAGCCTATCCAGTGTGATCCCGAAGGCGGTTTCGTAGAGCCCGCCGTGCTCGATGTTTCCGGCAAGCTGCACCGGCATCGTGCCCTTCGAGCGGTCGATCCCCAGGCTGTCATAAAGGCTCGCCCCGCCGGGCGTCAGGATGTGCGGCACGGCGGCAAGGGTCAGGACGTTGTTGACCACCGTGGGGCAGCCAAACAGTCCGGCGAGCGCGGGTAGTGGCGGTTTGGCCCGCACCTCGCCGCGCCTTCCTTCGATGCTGTTCAGCAGCGAGGTTTCCTCGCCGCAGACGTAGGCTCCGGCGCCGATGCGGACTTCGAGGACGAAGGGCGCGATCCGTTCCGCCGCCAGTGCGATCGCCGCGTTGAGCTTGGCGATGGCATGGGGATATTCGCTGCGAACGTAGATGTAACCCTGCTGCGCGCCAACGGCGTGGGCGGCGATGGTCATGCCCTCGATCAACTGGAACGGGTCGCCCTCCATCAGCATCCGGTCGGCAAAAGTGCCGCTGTCGCCCTCGTCGGCGTTGCAAACCACGTACTTTTCGCTGCCCGGCGCATCGAGCACGGTCTGCCACTTGATCCCCGCCGGAAACCCGGCCCCTCCGCGCCCGCGCAGCCCCGATTGGCGAACCTCGGTCACGACCTCGCTGGGCGACATGGCCTTCGCGCGATCAAGTCCGGCCCAGCCGCCGGTCGCGGCGTAGTCCTCAAGACTGAGCGGGCGTGTCTTGCCCGCGCGAGCGAAGGTGAGGCGCTGCTGGCTGGTGATGAAGGGATGCGCGGCGATCGGGCCGATGCAGAGGTCTTCTGCGCCTCCCGCGATGATCTCCGCGACGCGCTGCACAGTCACCGGGCCCCAGCCAATCCCGTTTACTTCGACCAGCGGTTCGAGCCAGTGCATCCCCCAGCTCGATACCCGCTCGACCGTCCAGCCCCCGGCGACGAAAGCCTTGGCCACGTCGTCCGCACCGCAGGCCAGCGCCACGGCATCGTCGCTGATCCGCGCGGTGGTCAT
>JAFEEP010000435.1 GCA_018241045.1 Pseudomonadota bacterium
CTTCGACCTGGCCACCGGCTGGGGCAGCATCATCCTGAGCAACATGGTGTCCAGCCTCGGCGGTGGTGGTGGTGGTGGTGGCGGTGGCGGTGGCGGCGGTGGCGGCGGTGGCGGTGGCGGTGGCGGTGGCGGTGGCGGTGTTTTCTTGTCGGTCATTGCAGTTGCCTTTCGTTGAAATCAATCGTCATTGCGCCCGTGCAGGCGATTGGCATCCCGCCGTGCCTGTTGCTCATCCTCGTCGGCCTGCGCAAGCGGTTCAAGGCGCATGCGAATGGCCTCATATTGGTCGCGGCGGATTTGGTGTTGCAGCTGCAGATCGGCGCGCCTGGCGCGCTTGCTAATCAGAATCGCGGCTTCGTAAATTTCCAGCAGCTGCATGACCCGCGCGAGCTGTATTGACGATGCGCGCAAATGACCGTAGGCCTCCTGTGCTTGCCACTGGCTGCGCTCGACCAGCCATGCAATCTCGGTCAACGCCTCATCCAGTTGCCCCGCCTGTTGTAGAAATTTCGCCAGCCGAGTGTCGTCGTAACTATTGCCCCGGTGCGCCTTGGCCTGCCGCAACAAATGCACTGCCTGCGTCCAATCGCCGCGTACTTTGGCCTGCGTGGCCTTGCGGTTCAGGGATGCGTACACCTCGTCAGTGCTGACCTGTACCGAAGCTGTAATGGTGATGTTTGTCATCGCTGTGCTTCTCCCCCTCTCCTCATAACATTGCGTCACTTCCTCATCGCCGCCCAGGCCAGCAAAAGGGCTGCGACCTCACTCGCAACGCGCGTTCTTCACCTCGCGCTCAAACTGCGGGATCAACTTGGGTCGCTCAGCGTACTGGTACAGCATGCCCGTCAACTCGTCCTTGCCCATGAAGCGCAAGATGGTCTCTACGCTCTTGCCAACCAGCGTTTGCAAGGTCATATGCGCCAGCTTCAGGCAAGCAGGGGGCTTCATGGCCTGCACCTCGCGCAGCAGCGCCTGCAGCGTGGCTGCAGGCCCCGCCAGCGCAATACGCCCGGTAGCCAGCGCCAGACGCTCGGCGTCGGCCCAGCGCCGGTACATGTCAAGCAAAGGCGCCGCTTCTGCAGGGCCTTCGAGTTGCGTGTTGGGCTCCACCGCCTTGGACGCTGGAGTCCGGTCGCCCGCGTAGCCGCTGTTCGTCCAGGTCTTGATCTGCTCGGAAGTGGCGCTGCTGGTGCCGCACATCGCATCCTGGTACACCACCTTGCCATCGGCGCCGGTGCACTTGTTGATGGCCCAGGCGGGCGCAGACAGCGCCAGGGCGCCCAGAAAAACGGATTGCCGGATCATGCGCGTTCCCTCTCCTCGTTACGTTGAATCGTCTGCACATAGCGGCGCACGCGGTACAGCTGCTGCGGGCCCAGCTGGTGCACCAGGCCGGTATCGAACTCGCGGCGCATGAAGGCCAGCACCTGGTGGTAGTCGCGGCGCGGCAGCTGCTTCATCAGGGCCAGCACCTCGCGCTGATCAGCCGACATGCGCGGGGTGTTGGCCGCCTCGGGCAAGGGCGGCGCGGCGTAGAAGTGCTGGTGCGTGATATGCGTGGCGCGGTCGATGTGCACCTGGGCCTCGCCCCGCACCTGGCCAATCTGAATCGCGTGGTCGCCGTGCGCCGTCTGCTTGGGCAGCAGCCGGGCCAGCCAGCGCAGCCACTGCCGTGGAATATCCGTCAAACCCCAACCCTCACCTGTTCTTGACACGCGCCTTGCCCGACACGCTGCCGATCTGAATGGCGTTGTCGCCCACCACGCTTTGCCCGCCGCTGCCCGGTGCGCCGGACAACAGGGCCGCCATGGCCGCCTTGCGCACGGCCGATGGGGCGTCGCGGTAGTACCCCACCAGCAAGCGTTCCTCGGCCGACAGCGCCATGGGGGCCGGGCCTTCGCGCTGGCCAGTGATGACGTAAAGCACATCCACACCAACAGTCGAAAGCGCGGCTAGGTAGCCCGCGTCTGGCAAGCGTTCACCGGATTCGTAATTCCTTTGCGAGCGCGCTGTTACGCCACACCGCTCGGCCAGAACCTGCTGGCTCATACCTAGCGACTCCCTTGCCTCTCGCAATCGATTCGCAATGACAGGCACAAATATTCCTCACAACCTATTGCAATGCGGAACGTTCGTGCCGCATAATCACACACAACAACAGCACACACCCGCCAATCGCAGCGAAAACCGCGAAGGAGTCCCGCCATGAAAACCGCCACTCAACCCAGTGCCAACCAGATCAAGCACCGCCTGCGCCAGCAGGGCCAGACGCTCAAGACCTTTGCCGAGGCCAACGGCTTCAAGTACCGCACCGTCTCCGACGTGGTGCGCGGCATGCGCCACGGCAACTACGGCGAAGGGCGCGAGGTGCGCATCGCCCTCGGCCTGCCCGTCAACGACTGACCCTCACACCCACAGCCAGAGGCCACGCATGTGTACCGCGCCCACTGTAACAAATTGCCGTAACGCCAAGCTGACACCCATGCCTACCTCCCGTGGTGATGTGGTGGGCGCACTGTGCCGCCAACGCCATTTCCAAGGCGCAATGGTTTCGGAAAGCCCGGCCACGGGGGTGCGCGCATGACAGCCGCCCGCTGGAAGCATCTGCGCGCCACCAGCCTGGTGCACGCCCTGCGCCTGTGCAAGGAATACGCCCAGGCCCGCCGCAACCTGAGCGTGGAGCGCA
>JAFEEP010000436.1 GCA_018241045.1 Pseudomonadota bacterium
CGGTCGCAGGCCCGCGGCAGTGAAGGTGCCGTCAGCCGCCGTCACCACATTGGCCACCGTGCCCGAGGGGACATGGGTGATCGTCACCTGCGCGCCGCCCACCGGGGCGCCGGCATTGGTCACCGAGCCGCTGATGGTCGAGGTGGTTTCCTGCGCCATCGCCGGCGCGGCGACCATGCCGCAAGCGAGAGAAAGGCTGGCCGCGCTGGCGGCGAGGAAGAATTTCAGCTGCATTTCGTCAATCCCCAGTGCCCCCGTCAAAACGGGAATGAAATCAAAACGGTGCGGATGCCGTCCGGTGCGAATCGCCCCCGACTTCGACCTGTGGTGATCATTACAGGCCCGCCGCAGCCCTAAAAACAGGGGAACATGACAGATTGTTGACACATCACGCCCCAATCGGGACGCCTTGGCGCGCGGTGCAACAATATGACTCAATTGCACGCCTGCCCGTAATGTTTGCGCAATCTTTGCCGCTGCACGTTGCCGTTTCGGGTAATCCCACAGATTCGACGCAGTCGATTCTTGCTGCACTGCGGCATTTGTGCAACGCTTTGTGCGAAAGGCAGGTTTATGGGCGCGCACGGCCACCAACATGGACACGACGACGGTCATGGTCATAGCCACGGTCACGGCCATCATCACCACGATCACGCCCAGGGCAGCCACGGCACGGCCTTTGCCATCGCCGTGGTGCTCAACGCGGGGTTCGTCGTGGCCGAGGCGATCGCCAGCTTCTTCAGCGGATCGACAGCGCTGCTGGCCGACGCCGGGCACAACCTGGGCGACGTTCTGTCGCTGCTGCTCGCCTGGGGGGCTTCGGTGCTGGCGGCGCGGCCCGCATCGAAGGGCTTCACCTATGGCCTGAAGAGCAGCTCGATCCTGGCGGCGCTGGCCAATGTCGCGCTGCTGTGGGTCGCGCTGGGGGCCGTGCTGATCGAAACGCTGCGCCGGTTCTGGGAGCCCGAGGCGGTTAACGGCTGGCAGATGATGATCGTCGCGGCGATCGGCATCGCGATCAACCTTGCATCGGCGCTGCTCTTCGCGCGCGGGCGCAAGTCCGACCTCAACCTGCGCGCCGCGTTCCAGCATCTGATGGCGGATGCCGTGGTTTCGGCCAGCGTGGTCTTTGCCGGGCTGGTGATCATGCTCACCGGGCAGAACTGGATCGACCCGGTGGCGAGCCTGATCATCACCATTGGCCTCGCCTGGGGAAGCTGGAACCTGCTCAAGGATGCGATCAAGATGGGCCTGCTGGCGGTGCCCGGGCACATCGACGAGGGTGCGGTGCGCGCTTACCTGTCGGGCCTGCCCGGGGTGACCTTGATCCACGACCTTCACATCTGGCCGATGAGCACGACCGAGACGGCCTTCACCGCGCACCTCGTCATGCCCGGCGGCGCGCCTGGTGACCTGTTCCTGCGCGAGATTTCAGGCCACCTGCGGGCGCGGTTCAACATCCACCACGCCACGATCCAGATCGAGCTGACCGAGACCGACTGCACCCTGCACCCCGAACACGCCCACTGACCCGGCGCTCAAGCGTCGTTCATCGAATTGCGCCTAGCCATGCCGCTGCGCCCATGCTCAACCCGGGGCAACGTCATTTCAAGGAGTCGTCGATGTCCTTTGCCTTCCGCCACACCGGTTTGTTCGCCGGAGCCCTGCTGGCCAGCATCGCCGTGGTCGCCCCGGCCCAGGCCCAGGACGATGCCAAGGCCATGTTCGAGGCGCGCTATGCCGCGCTCCGCGCCGCGATGACCGCGCATGACGTGGCGGCGGCGGGCAAGATTCTTGCCCCGGAATACCAGATGACCGACCTGCGCGGCGAAACGCGAACAGGCGCCGAGATGATCGAGCGGATGGGCAAGATGGCGGCACGCGCGCCTGATCCTTCGCGCAAGGTCGAGAACAAGGTGCTTTCTGCCGTGATCAACGGCAGCAGCGCCACGGTCGAGCAGCAACTCGTCGGCGGCGGCAAGCGCGTGGGCGACGACGGGGCTGAACACACCATGGAGATGGTCATGTCCAGTACCGACACCTGGGCAAAGCGCGGCGATGCCTGGCTGCTGGTCAAGTCGGTCCAGACCGGAATGACCGTCAAGCGCGACGGTGAGGTGTTCTTTTCCGAGGGGAAGTAGGGCTCAGCCCAGCGCCCGGTCGACCGCGGCAGCGGCGTGGAGCGCGGTGGTATCGAACAACGGCACCGGGTAGGTAACGCCCGGCTCTACCAGCAGGACCAGTTCGGTGCAGCCGAGGATCACCGCCTCGGCCCCCGCTGCCGCCAGTTCGCCAATCAGCGCGCGAAAACGGGCCTGGGCGGCGGGCGTGACCTGATCCTTGACCAGTTCCGCGAAGATGATGCGGTGAATGTCGGCGCGGCCGTGCGCGTCGGGGACCAGACACTCGATCCCTGATACAGCACGCAGCCGCTCGGCAAGAAACGGGCGATCCATGGTGAAGGCCGTGCCGAGCAATCCGGTGCGGGTCACGCCTTGCACCGCCAAGGCCGCGCCGGTCGGATCGGCGATGTGGAGAACCGGCAGCCGTGTCGCCGCCTCGACCGCGTCCAGCACCAGATGCATGGTGTTGGCGCAGATCAGGATGAAATCCGCTCCAGCCGCCTCGAGCGAACGCGCCGCCGCGGCCATGATCTCGCCCAACTGATCCCATTCATCAGCGTGCTGGAGCCGGGCGATCTCGTCAAAGTCGACCGAATGCAGCACTAGCCGGGCGGAGTGGACCCCGCCCAGTCGTTCCAGCACCAACTGGTTGATCAGGCGATAGTATTCGGCAGTGCTTTTCCAGCTTATCCCGCCGATCAGGCCGATGGTCTGCATGGGCGAGGCCGCTTAAGCCGCCTCTTCCTTGCCCTTCAGCACCCGCACTGGCTCCTTGCGCCCTTCGACCACGTCCTTGTCGACCACCACTTCGGCGATGTCCTGCTCGGTCGGCAGGTCGAACATGGTGTCGAGCAGCAACCCTTCGACGA
>JAFEEP010000437.1 GCA_018241045.1 Pseudomonadota bacterium
GTGGAATACTTCTTCACGCCCAACGTCTCGCTCGACACGATCTGTTGCACCACCAAGCATCACGTCAACGGCACCGGTACGCTTGCGGGAACCAACCTGGTCAATGACGTGCTCCTCATTCCGGCCACGTTCACCGTCAAGTATCACCTGCCGCTGGGTGCCATCAAGCCATACGTTGGTGCAGGTCCGGCGCTGTTCATCATGCTCGACGGCAAGCCGGGCGCAACCGCCAGGACGCTGGGCGTCGACGATGTCGACATGAGCTCCAATCTGGGCGCGGCTGTTCAGGCCGGGGTGGACGTGCCGCTGGGCGATAGCGGATTCGGACTGACGCTCGATGCCAAGAAATACTGGGTATCGACCACCGCGAAGTTCTATTCGGCGGGCACCGAAGTGCTTGAAACCAAGCACAAGCTCGATCCATGGGTATTGAGCGGCGGGGTCAGCTACCGCTTCTGATTGGAGGGGGCGAGTCGCCGGGGCCGGTCAACCGGCCTCGGCGGCGAGCGCCTCGCGATCGACGATCACCACCTCGCGGCGAGAGGGCAGGTCGATCATCCCTTCTGCCTTGAGCCGGGTGAACTGGCGACTCACTGTTTCGATCGTCAGGCCCAGCACGTCAGCGACCTGCTGGCGCGAAAAGGGCAGCGAAAAACGCGACAACTTGCCATCGCTGGTAAAGCCCATGCAGTCGGGTTGAACCAGTCGCTCCGACATATCGAGCAGGAAGCTGGCGACCTTCTCACCCGCCGACTTGCGGCCCAGCAGCAGCATCCAGCGCCGGGTGCGGTCAAGCTCTGCCAGGGTGCGCTGCAGCAGCTTGTGCTCCAGCGCGGGATGCTCACGCGCGAAGGCATCGAAATCCTTGCGGGCAAAGACGCAAACCCGTGCCTCGGTCAGCGCGGTAACCCCGTGGCCGGTGGTCGAGCCGAACGGCCTGCCGATGAAGTCTGAGGGATAGACCACTCCGACAATCTGCTCACGTCCATCCTCGGTCCCGGTCGACAGCTTGAGCACGCCTTCGATGACATTGGCGACGAGGACCGAATCCTCCCCTTCCCACATCAACGACTCACCCGGTTCAAGGGTGCGCCTCCGCCCGATCGCGTTAAGCGCCTTCAATTCCTCGGAATCGAGCGAAGAACAGATCGCGCGGTTGCGCACAACGCAGGTATCGCAGGCGGACATGGCCCGCCTATGCAGCGCAGCGTGCCGCTTCGCAAGCTAGATGATCGTGGCCTGATCGCCCAGCGCGGCGCGCAGCCGATCGAGCGCCTGGGCCTTGATCTGGTGGACCCGCGGCACCGAAACCTGCAGCGCAGCAGCGATCTCCGCCAGATTGAGTTCCTCGACGAAATAGAGCTGGATCACCAGTTGCAAGCGCTCAGGCAAGGCGGCGATCGCCCCGGCGAGATGGCCCCGCAATTCCTCCTCGACGAGGATCGCGAAACTGTCGGGCCCTTCGTCGGCAAAGGCAAAGTCGGTATCGCTGTAGGCCTCGTCGATCGACTCGATCCGCACCGGGCGGTCGTGCCGCGACTGGCTGCGCGACAGTGGAACGTGGCGGCGGATCAGATCGACCATCGCCCCGCGCACCCGCAGCTTGGCATAAGCGGCGAACCCGTCCTCGGTCGGCCCGGCGTGGCGCTGGGCGGCATCGGTCAAGGCAACCATCCCGGCCTGCATCAAATCGTCCAGTTCGATTCCCGGTCGCCCGCCGCCATGGAGGTGCCAGGCCTGGCGCCGGACCATCGGCACGAAGCGGGCAATGCGCTCGGCAATAGCAGAGCCATAGGCGGCTGCGGCGCGCGGGGCGGCGAAGCCCGAATGATCGTGTTTCATGCGGCAAGGCCTTCGCTGGAATGGGAATCGGGGGCGGCGAGCGCCGGGGGCGCGGGCGTCGGGCCGCCGATCACCGCGATCACCTCGATCGGCTGGGCGGCGGGCAGTTCGGCGATCGACAGCACCAGGCATTGCGGCGCGCGCAGCCGGAGCAGCGCGGCGAGCGGTCGGCGCGCGCGCGGCTGGACCACAAGCGCAGGGGCCGCGGCGCCCGGCCCGCGCCGGGCGATCAGCGCGGCGATGTGCTCGCCGATGGTCCGGGCCAGATCGGGCTCGATCACCGGCTGACCGGTGGCGGGATCGGACAGGCCCTGGACGATCGCGCCTTCAAGTTGGGCGTCGAGGGTGATGACCGCCAGCCGCTCGCCCGGCGGACATATCCGCCCGACCATCAGCCCGCCCAGTTCGGCGCGGAGCAGATCGACCAACCGGTCGAACTCCTGGGTCTGTTGCAAGGCCACAGCGAGCGAGGAGAGGATCGGCACCGGATGAGCGATGGGAATCCCATCCTCGAGCAAGGCGCGCAGCAGCCGGGTCAGCGCGGCGAGCGATAGCGGCTGCGGATAGACCGCCTCGACCAGACTGGCGGCGTGGTCCTTCACCGCATCGAGTATCGCGCGGACTTCGTCGGGGCCAAGCAGCGCCTGTGGCCGGTCGCCGAGAAGCTGGTTGAGGTGCGTGGCGATCACGGTGCTGGCGTCAACCGTGAGGAACCCTTCCGCGACGGCATGGTCGCGCTGGGCAGGGTCGATCCACAGCGCCGGACAGCCGAAGCTGGGATCGGTGGTCGGCTCGCCGCTCAGGCGATGCTCCGCGCGCGCCTCGCCCGCGTCGATCGCCAGAATCCGGTCGGCGCGCGCGGTCCCGCCGCCAAGCGGCACCCCGCCCAGCATCACGCGATAGGCGTTGGGCGGCAGATCAAGCGAATCACGCACCCGGAATTGCGGCACCACAAAACCAAAGGCCTGGCTGAGCTGCTTCCTGACCCCGGTGATCCGCGCGACCAGTGGCGAGCCGCGCCGGTCATCGACCAGATGGATCAGGGCGAAACCCAACTCGATCGTCACCAGAGTGTGATCGGATACCTCGTCCAGCGTGATCCGGCCGGGATCGTGCGGCGTCACGTCAGCCACCACCACCTCGCCCCGCGCCGCGCGGCGGCTAAGCGTGCGCCACAGCCAGAAGGCGAGGCCCGCTGCGGGAAGGAACACCAGTTGCGGCATCGCCGGGATCAGTCCGATCGCGGTCAGGATCACCGCAACCGGCAGCCAGATCGCCGGATTGGCAAGCTGCCCGCCGATCTGCCCGGCAAGGTCGCGGCTGTCGGCAACGCGTGTGACGATCACCGCCGCCGCGATCGACAGCAACAGCGAGGGCACCTGCGCAACCAGCGCATCGCCCACCGCCAGGGTGACGTACTTCTGCGCGGCGTCTCCGGCGGAGAGGCCGTGGGAGATCATGCCGAGGCAAAAGCCCGCGACGATGTTGACGCCCAGGATCAGCAATGCGGCGATGGCATCGCCCTTCACGAACTTGCTGGCGCCGTCCATCGAGCCGTAGAAATCAGCCTCGGTCGCCACCTCGCGGCGGCGCGCCTTGGCTTCGTCGGCAGTAAGCAGCCCGGCGGCAAGATCGGCGTCGATCGCCATCTGCTTGCCCGGCAAGGCATCAAGGGTGAAGCGCGCGGACACTTCGGACACGCGTCCGGCGCCCTTGGTCACCACCATCAGATTGATGATCATCAGGATCAGGAAGACGAACAGCCCGACAGCGAAATTGCCACCGATCAGGAAGGCGCCGAAGGCCTCGATCACGTGGCCCGCGGCCGCGCCGCCCTGATGACCGTTGACCAGCACCACCCGGGTCGAGGCGACGTTCAGCGCCAGGCGCAGCAATGTCGCAAACAGCAGGACCGAGGGGAAGGACGAGAAGTCGAGCGGCTTTTCCGCGTTCATCGCGGCCATCAGGATCGCCACCGACAGCGCGATGTTGAGCACGAAGAACAGGTCAAGCAGCAGCGCCGGAACCGGCACCACCATCAGGCAGATCAGCGTCAGGATACCCGCAGGCAGCGCGAAGGCGCTAAGGTTGAAGCGCGCGAGCAGGTTCACAGGCCAAACGCCTTCAACTGGCCATAGGCCGCACGAACCTGCGCCGGGGCACTGACCGCGCCGCCAAAAACGGCGGCAAGCGTATCAGCCATCGACGGGCGCGCTGGCGAAAGCCTCTCGCCACCGGGGAGGCGTTGGGGTGGGAGCTCGACGCCAGCGGCGAAGCGCCCCAACCCCCAATTTTCCGGAATGGAAGGACTTCCGCTGGAAGCCATCGCGCCCTCAACCTTGCCGCGCAACACGGCCATCACCTCGCCCAGCGAGCGAGCGCCGCCCGCATCGAAGAAGA
>JAFEEP010000438.1 GCA_018241045.1 Pseudomonadota bacterium
CCATGGGAATGTCCTCGCCCTGATGCTTGCCGCGCTTGGTCAGGGTGATGCCCAGCGCCGCCGCCGCCTTCACCGCGTCCTCGAAGAAGAGCTCGTAGAAGTCGCCCATGCGGTAGAACAGCAGCGTGTCAGGGTGCCGCGCCTTTATGCGCAGGTACTGCTGCATCATGGGGGTGTGGGAAGCGACTTCGGTTTCGCTAAGCCGTTTAGTCCTTCGCTTTTCTTCTATGGATTCCTGCATTTACGCGAATTAGAGCCTTTTGGCTGTATGGGCGTTCAGTGGCAGCTACGCCCATCCAAGAGTGGCAAAACTTGCTGCTTCAGCGTATCTTTTCTGGCCTGACGCCATTGATGTTACGCCGGATGCTGAAATCTAAGGTTACGCCATGGCGTGCTCTCTTGAGAAAGTTACGCCGCCATGACATTCGACGCCCGCACGATCAAGCTCCTTCCAGCGGGGCAACATCTTACCAGCCCTGACTTTTCAGGGCTTCGCCTTGAAGCGAGCGCTCAGTTCAAGACCTGGATCTACCGCTACAAGTCGCCGGTGGACGGGCGAATGCGCCAGACCAAGATCGGGCGCTGGCCCGCGATGTCGCTGCACGCTGCCGTGGCCGAGTGGGAGAAGCTGCGCGCCACCCGAGACGGCGGCGGCGATCCTGCTCTCGAGGTGAAGCAGGCCCGGGTCGAGAAAGTTCAGGCCAGTGTGCAGGCAAAGGCGAAACTGGCTCAGGCCGCCTATACCGTCGCCGATCTCTGTACCGATTACTACGAAGGCTACATCCGCCTGTCGCGTGCTAAGAAGGGCGCTGACGAAGTGCAGCGCATGTTCAGGACCATGCTGGGCGACATGGCGCAAATGCCGGCGGCAGAAGTTACGCGTGCCGCTGCGTTTGATCTGATTCAAACCTACGCCGTGACGGCTCCGGTTCAGGCGAAAAAGCTACGCTCGGAGCTGGGCGCGGCGTGGGATTACGGTATCGACGCCGGCCGACTACCCGACTCGGTGCCGAACTGGTGGCGCCAGATCCTACGCGGGAAGATCAAGTCAAAGGGAAAGGCGATCGCCGGCGAGCGTGTTGGCACGGCAAAACGCGTGCTGTCACCGGAGGAGCTCGGCACGCTGATCCGCTGGCTGCCGAACTTCACAGCGCTGATCGAGGACGTGCTGACCCTGTACCTATGGACAGGTACGCGCGGCGCCGAGATTGTTGCGATGAGGGGAGATGAGGTTCGCCGAGAGGAGAGCGGGATCTGGTGGTGGACGATCCCGAAGGCGAAGACGAAGAGCGCGCGGCACGCGGGCGCGGGTGATTTGCGGGTGCCGCTGTTCGGGCGTGCGCTGATTGTGGTGCTGCGCAGGAAAGAGCGCTTTGGCGAGGGCTATCTCTTTCCATCGAAGACGAAGGACGGGAAGCCGACGCACACTCAGCAGAAAGCGGCCGGCGTGGCGGTGTGGATGGCCCAGCCGTACTGCGACCTTCGTCCTGAGTTGAACCGGGCGCGCCTGCCGGTGACGCATTGGGCACCGCACGATCTCCGCCGATCAGCCCGGACGCTGCTCGCTGCAATCGGATGTCCTAGCGACGTCGCCGAGGCGGTGCTGGGACATATGCAACCAGGCGTCGAGGGCATCTACAACCTGCATCGGTACGACGAGCAACGGGTGGAGTGGTTGCGCCGGCTCTCCGATCGTCTCGAAGAGTTGGCACAGCCTAAGTAGGACACACCCTGGCCCTCGATGTACGTGGCTTTGGGGCGTCGGTATTTGGCGGTGGTGGCAGGTTCGACACGGGCCGGGATTCAGCCCATTCCTGCACCTCGCGTATAAGCCAGCCGACACGTCGTCCTGACATCTGGCGAGGCTTTGGAAAGAGCCCCTGGCGCACAAGCTCTTGTACCGTGGATTCCGATAACGCCACCACATCGGCCACCGTTGGCAGGTCGAGAAAAATCGGCGGGATTACCACCTTTCTTGAGTTGTCGGTCTTCGACATTGAATGCTCCAAATGCGCATTCCGACGATCGTGACCGCCCATTCCGACGAACGTGACCGGTGTTCTGTGCGCGCCAGCGTGGTGTTCAGAGTTTAGCCGCGTCGGTCACGATCACGGTCATTTCAGGGCATGGCATAGGCTTATCCACAGGCGGCCGCCAGCGCGCCTCATACGCTGGCGGGCGGCCGCCTGTGGGTAAGCCGTAGAGCACGCGCGGCCTCATGCCGTTGCCTTTTTTCGCATCGACTCGCCCTTGAGGGCGAGCTTGTGCGCGGCGTGCACGATGCGATCGAGGATCGCGTCGGCGAAGGTCGGATCGCCCAGGTAGGCGTGCCAGTGCTCGATCGGCAGCTGGCTGGTGATCACCGTCGAGCGGCTGCCGACCCGGTCGTCGAGGAGCTCGAGCAGATCGCTGCGCTCCTGCGCCGAAGGCGCCGCCAGTCCCCAGTCGTCGATCACGATGAGGTCGAGCCGGGCCAACTGCATGAGCCGTCGGCTGAAGCTGCCGTCGGCGTGCGCGAGGCGCAGCTCCTCGAACAGGCGCGGCAGACGCACGTAGTAGGCCGACAGCCCCTGGCGGCAGGCGGCGTTGGCGAGCGCGCAGGCAAGCCAGGTCTTGCCGCTGCCGGTGGGGCCGGTGACCAGGCAGTTCTGCGCCTGGCGGATCCAGTGGCAGGTGCCTAGCGCGGCGAACTGGCTGCGCTCCAGGCCGCGCCCGGCGCGGTAATCGACATCCTCCAGGCAGGCGCCGCCGACCTTGATGCGGGCGGCCTTGAGCAGGCGCTCGATGCGCTTGCCGTCGCGCAGCAGCAGCTCGCGGTCGATGAGCTGGACCAGGCGCTCGTCGAAGGTGAGCGCCTCGATGGCGGGATGGGCGTGCTGTTCTTCGAGGGCGCGTGCCATGCCCTCCAGGCGCAGGGCACGCAGTTGCTCGAGCGTGGGGTGGGTGAGCATCGTGGTTTCTCCGGTACGGGTGGTTGAGAGGGGGGATCGTGCGTTACGGCGTAACGGCGTCGGCCAGCAGAGACAGCCGCTGCTCGTAGTAGTCGGTGCGCAGCGGCGCCGGCAGCGCTGCGACCGTGCGCTGCTCGGCCTGCACGAGCAGGCGTTCGAGCAGCGCGCGCTGGGTGAGGCCGTGGGCGCTGGCCAGGCGTTCGAGGGCACACTTGGCGTGCGTGCCGACGATCAGGTTGAGTCGCACACCTTGTCCGTCGACCGATTGCAGGTGACGGGCGCGGTAGGCGGCTTGGCGTTGTGCGTTGGGGATGGGCATGAAGGCTCCTGGACGGGGATGGGGACGCTTGCGGGCAGATTCTTGCGTTACGGCGTAACGGCGCTGCGGATCAGTGGTAGTAGTGCGCGCCGCGCAGATTGGCGTGCGCATCGGGCAGGGCGAGCTCGGCCTGGTGCGGCGCACTCGCCGGCAGCGGTGCGCGATCGAGCCCGGTCTTGAGCATCGAGGCGAGGTTCTTGTAGCGCATCGCCCCGAGCGCGACGGCGCGGGTGGCG
>JAFEEP010000439.1 GCA_018241045.1 Pseudomonadota bacterium
CCAGGTCAGGTCCGCCCGGCCATCCCCGCTGTTGTCATAGAGCGCCTTCGCCCCCAGCGCATAAAGCTCCACCCCCCCAGCCGCCGCCGCGCGGAAGCCCACGTTGAGACCGGGCAGGGTGTCGACCTGCATGGTCACCCCGCCGAACCCGAGGATGTTGCCCGACCGCGTGAAACTGAACGTGGCCGCATTGGCATCGCTGATCTGGATCGTGTCAAGCGCCGAGAAATCCGTGATGCGATCCCCGCCAAACTCGGCTGTCGTGCCACGGAAGGTGTCCGCACCCGCACCGCCGGTCATCGTGTCGAAGCCTGCGCCGCCGTCGAACAGGGTCTGGCCGCTGCCGCCGACAAGCGTGTCGTCGCCGGCACCACCCAGAATGGTGCCCTGCCCGCCGCCGTTGCTGCCGTCAAAACGGTCGTTTCCGCTGCCTAGATCGACCGTGCCGGTGATCAAGCCGGTGTTGAGAATCGTGTCACCGCCATCGCCGCCACGGATGCTGCCAAGAATCTCGCCCGAATTGTCCAGGATCAGGCTGACTGGCGGAGTGCCCCAACTCTGGTTGGTCCGCTGGATCGAAACGGCGATCTCTGCGCTGATCACGCCGCTGTTGGTGACGTGGAAGGAAGGGGATTCATAACCGCCATCCAGCAGTATGATGCCCCATGAATGGCCCGGACCACCGGCATCGATCGACGCGGTGATCGTGCCACGGTTGACGAAGTCATGAGTCCCGATCGCGCCGACCGCCACACGCCAGCCGGAGACATTGATCAACGCGTAGGTGTCGTTGAGGAACCGGATGGTTCCCACCGTGCCGAATGCGCAACCGGCCATCGAATAGACCTGAACCTTGCCGTGATTTTCGAAATCTCCCACTTCGGCAAAGGCGGAGAATGCATCGGGCGTGCCAGGCTCGCCCGGTTGATTTCCGGCCATTCCAGCCGTGAACCTTCCCATTCCGATGGCGGCGGCATTGCCGTATTGCGACACCGCTTCAACCAGACCATTGTTGATTACCGAAAAGGCATCGAATATCGGGTTGGCGGCTTCAATGGTCGAAGGGAAATAGTCGGGAACCGGATTGCTCAACGGGCCGGTACTGATCGCCCCGACCGCGCCATTGATCACCACGTTCTCGAAATTGATGAACTCGATCGCTCGTGCCCGCGCTGACGCGTCATTGTAGGCATAGAGGGTGCCGTCGACCGTCAGCGTCAGCCCATCGACATAGGAGTTGAGCGCCGCCCCGGGGCCAACCGTGTACCAGTTGTCACCCGCGTCGATCACTGTGTCCTCACGCACTTCCAGCCCCGGAACGAAGAGGTTGGGCGAGGTCAGGGACAGTCCGCCCGTGCCCGGCATGGGCGCAGCAGGCCCGGCTGCGATCGCATCGAGCCCCATCGCGCCGTTGGGAGCCGCCGCGAGGATGGCGATGATGCCGGTTCCTTCGACCAGAACCTGCGATCCGGCGTTGCTGTAGGCGGCATAGGTTGTCCCGCCGCGGATGACGGATCCACCGGCCACCCAGTTACCGACCAGGTCGAGCTTGTCGCTGGCGGTCAGCGTGACGAGCAGTTCGGTCTCGCCGCCGCTGAGACCCTGAACATCTCCGCCGCGCAGCACAAGCTCTTGCGAGCCAGCGAGCCGAATGGCCTCGAAATCGAACAGTCGGCCGCTGGTGAGCGTAGCGGAGAGATCGAAAATGCGCGCGCCGCCCGGCAAGACCAGAGTGTCGAAGCCTGCGCCCCCATCGGCCCTGGCGAACGTGTAGTCGCCTAGCCGCACCTCGTCGTTGCCATCGCCGCCATGGGCATAGTCCGCGCCCCGGGTGACGAGGATGTCGTTGCCGCCTTCACCGAACAGGCCATCGGCTCCCGTTCCGCCATCAAGATAGTCATTGCCGAAGCCGCCGAGCAGAAGGTCATCTCCACCGTAGCCATAGATCGTGTCGTTGCCGGCCTCGCCGGTGACCAGATCCTGCCCCGCGCCGCCATGAAAGGTATCGGCGCCGATACCCATATCGACGATTCCGTTGATCATCCCGCCGCCGCGGTTGTCGACCAGGTCGCCGCCGGCACCCATCGAGACGGCGCCGGTAATCGTGCCATGATTGACGATGCTGTCGGCAACGTCGCCCATCGCGATGTTGCCGTTGATCGCGCCGCCGGAATGGTTGGTGATTTCCAGCAGGTCGTTGACCTGTCCCAGGATGGCGCCTTCGACCAGGCCGGAATTGGTGAACCAACCCGATCCGTAAAGCGCAATGTCGCCGCGAATCGTTCCCCCGGTATAATTGGTGACGCGCTCAGCTTCGATCCATACCGCCACAGCGGGTGACTGGCCGAGAGAGGCAACCTGGATCAGGCCATAGTTCTCGATCGCGACCGGCAGCATAGACCCGCTGCTGCGCACCCCGGTCGCGGAATTGCCTTCGACCAGGATCTGCCCGCCAGCCAGGTTCACCAGGTGCCCGCCATTGTAGAAATCGAAGGCTACTGCCGCTGAATTGACTGCCTGGACCGCGATCAGGCCGCTGTTGGTGACCTGTAGCTGTCTGTTGTAGCTGACCACCACGTTTGCGGTGGCGGTCATCGGCGTCGTGGTTTCGTTCAGGACAAAGACCGAACCGGTGTTCACCAGTTCGGTCAAGGTGGAATCGCCGGTCCCGAACATCGTCAGCGATGCGCCGAATTCGATTTCGCCAACGATCTCGTGGACCACGACGCCGTTGTTGATGAAGCGCGAGGTGCCTAGTGCAAGCCACTTGCCGCCGTACTGGTTTACGCCTGGATAGTTAGCCAGCCAGATCGTGCCGTTGTTGGTGATGTCGAAGGTCGGCCGCAGGAAATCCATGAGGGCCGGATCGAACAGGCGGTCGAGATTGGTGGCATAGATGGTCTCGTCGGCTGCCAGGTCGATGACGTAGGTCGGATCATAACTCGGCCCACCAAGGGTCGGACTCGACCTGATCGGCTGGGTTACGTTAGGTGTCGAGGGGCGGGGCAGGGGGAGATCGGGGATGATCGACGTCGGCATGGCGTGAAGGTGTTTCCCGTTCCGTCCACCGCTCGGGACAAAGCGGCCAAGACCTTGACTTCAAACGGTGCCCCGCTGGCAGGCTAATGGATCGGCCTGCTCGGGTCGAGCATGGATTGCATTCCGACCGCCCGCCAAGTTGCCGCCCCTGCTGCCCGGCGCCCGCCCGTTCAGACGATATGCCATTCGGTTCCGGCGAAGCCGAGGAAGCCCTGGGCGAAACCGGTGTCGCCGGTGATCCATTCGGTGACGGTGCCATCGGTGTAGCGCCACATCAGGTCGGCCCGGCCGTCGCCCGAATAGTCGGCGATGTTGGCGATCTGCCAGCCGCTCGCCGCCGAGCCGGTCTGGCCGGTGAC
>JAFEEP010000043.1 GCA_018241045.1 Pseudomonadota bacterium
CGTGAGTGGCAAAGATGGGACGATCGGCCGAAACCGCATCGAGCTCCTGGCGCGTGGGATGGCGCCGCTCCGCCAGTTGCCCATCGTCATAGCCGGCGGCGAGCAACCAGCCATCAGGGTGCGTTTGGGCATAGGTGCGCAGCGCCGCCTGCAATTCGGCAATGCTCGTCACCTGCCCGACCGGGGGCGCCGCCAGATGCGCCTTGCCCAGCCGGTTGGCCACTTCGGTGATGTGTCCGTGCGCGTCGATGAATCCGGGAAGGACCGTGCGCCCCTTCAGGTCGATGCGGCTGGTCGTCCTGGAAGCGGTGGCTTCAACCTCTGCATTGCTGCCTACCTTGACTATCTTGCCGTCGCGAACGGCGATGGCCTGCGCACGCGCTGCCTGTGCCGTCATCGGAATGACGTTGCCGTTGACGAAGATCATGTCCGGGTTGGGAGCCGAGGCCGCCGCAATTGGAGCCCCACAAAACGCGGCAAGCGCGATCGCGACCGAAATACGCCGCGCAAGTTCCTGGCACCCGCTCGCCTTCTCGGGAACTTGCCGGATTGTCGCGTTCGAATGTCCACTCATGCACTCGCCTTTCCCAATGGTCACGGTTTCGTCGCGTTCAGATACCCATGCACAGGTACTTAATCTCGAGGTAGTCATCCAGCCCGTGCCGTGATCCTTCGCGGCCAAGGCCCGATTGCTTGATGCCGCCAAAGGGCGCGACTTCGGTGGAGATCAGGCCGGTGTTGATCCCGACGATCCCAGCCTCCAGCGCTTCGGCGACGCGCCAGACCCGGCTGAGATCGCGCGTGTAGAAATAGCTCGCCAGTCCGAACTCACTGGCATTGGCCAGGCGAATCGCCTCGTCTTCGTCGCGAAAGCGGATGACACCCGCCAGCGGGCCGAAGGTTTCCTCGCGCGCCAGCATCATGTCGGGCTGGACATCGACAACCACGGTCGGTTCGAAGAAGGTGCCCCCGCGTGCTGCGCGGTGCCCGCCGACAAGCACCCGCGCCCCGCCGGCCATCGCATCGACGAGGTGCTGCTCGACCTTGGCGACCGCCGCCTGGTCGATCAGCGGACCGATCACCACCCCGTCGTCCATGCCATAACCGACGGTCAGGCCCGCGACCCGCTCGGCAAGGCGCGCGACGAAGGCATCATAGACGCCGTCCTGCACGTAGAACCGGTTGGTGCAGACGCAGGTCTGCCCGGCATTGCGAAATTTCGAGACGATCGCACCCTCGACCGCCGCGTCGACATCGGCATCGTCGAACACCAGGAAGGGCGCGTTGCCGCCCAGTTCCATCGAAACCTTCTTGATCGTATCGGCACAGTCCCGCAGCAGGCCCGCGCCAACCTCGGTCGATCCGGTGAAGGTCAGCTTGCGCACCGCCGGGTTGCGCGCCAGTTCGCCACCGATCGCCCTGGCGCTTCCAGTCACCACGTTGAACACGCCCGGCGGGACACCGGCCTGCTCAGCCAATGCCGCCAAGGCCAGCGCCGAATAGGGTGTTGCCGAAGCGGGCTTGAGCACCATGGTGCAACCCGCCGCCAGCGCCGGACCAAGCTTGCGGGTGATCATCGCGTTGGGGAAATTCCACGGGGTGATCGCCGCCACGACGCCGACCGGTTGCCGCAGCGTCACGATCCGGCGGTCCGCCGCGTGAGCCGGGATCACTTCGCCATAGGCGCGCTTGCCCTCTTCGGCGAACCATTCGATGAAGCCCGCGCCATAGGCGATCTCGCCGCGCGCCTCGGGCAACGGCTTGCCCTGTTCGCGGCTGAGCAGTTCGCCCAGCGCGTCCTGATTGGCCATGATCAGATCGAACAGGCGGCGCATGATCCGCGCCCGATCACCGGCCGTACGCGCGCGCCAGGCTGGCAGGGCGGCTTCGGCGGCGGCGATCGCTCGCGCCGTTTCCGCAGCGCCCATCGCGGGGACCGTCCCCAGCACCGAACCATTGCCAGGATCGCTTACCGAAATCGTCCCACCGTCATCGGCGTCGCACCACACGCCTCCGATCAGGCAGCGGGTACGCAACAAGTCTTGAACTGTCATGGGTATGGCTCCGATCGTTCAGGCAAATAGCTATTGGTCCTGTTCCCAGGGGTAGAACGGCGGCATCTGCGACGCCTTGCCCGTGAACCGCGGAACGCGCTTTTCAAGGAATGCGGCGACGCCCTCTTTCCCGTCGTTCTTGCTGGTGTGGTACATGGCGAGCGAGTCCACGCGGTGCGCCTCGATCGGGTGACGCTGCGCCGAATTGCGCCACATCATCTGCCGGGCGAGCGCCACGGCGACCGGCGAGCGATCGCGGCAGAACCTGCGCGCCAGGGCCTTGGCTTCATCGAGCAGGTCTTCGGGCGCATGGACAGACCGCAGCAGCCCGCCGCGCAGCCCTTCCTCTGCGTCGAAGACATCGGCGGTCAGCACCCATTCCAGCGCCTGCTGCATACCGACCAGGCGGGGCAGGAACCAGGTCGAGCAGGCTTCCGGCACAATGCCCAGCCGTCCGAAAACGAAGCCGATCCGCGCCCTGGTCGAGGCCATCCGCACGTCCATCGCCAGCGTCATCGTCGCGCCAATCCCCACGGCGGCGCCGTTGATAGCGGCGATCACCGGCTTCTTGCAGTTGAAGATCGACAGCGTGACCCGTCCGCCATCGTCGCGCAGCCGGTCGCGGTGCGCCAGCGGCCCGAGGCGATCGCGCATATAGGCCATGTCGAGCGGCTTGTCCTCGTCGATCCCGAACACGTTTCCATCGGCGGAAAGGTCCATCCCGGCGCAGAACGCCTTGCCTTCCCCGGTTACGACGATCGCACCGACATCGTCGTTCTCGCTCGCCCATTCGAACAGGCGGACAAGCTCGTTCGCCATCTCCACCGTATAGGCGTTGAGATGCTCGGGCCGATTGAAACGCACGACGAGAACACCATCGTCAAGCTCGGTGGAAAGGGTTTCAAAGATCATCGCTACCTCGGTTCGATGCCGGTGCTGGCTGCGCTCTCGCCTTACATTCAGCCGCTGCGCCAATGCGCCTCCCCTCAAGGAGGGGGTGGGAACCCGCACCGGATTTGCGATGGTGCGTTGAATCACCGAAGCGGCGCGAACAATGGAAACGATGGCCCAGCTTGAATGTCTTACTCTCGCGCGCGGCGATCTTCGCTTCTCGGCGCGCGCCATTGGCCGCGGGCCGATCGCCTTGTTCCTGCATGGTTTTCCCGACACCGAGCGCACCTTTGACGCCCAGTTGCAGGCGCTCGCTGCCGCCGGATTTCGCGCGGTGGCGGTGCGTATGCGCGGCTATGAGCCTTCGTCACAACCCGCCGATCAGGACTATCGCGGGATCCGCATGGCAGAGGACGTGCTGTGCTGGATCGACCAGTTAGGCGGCGGGCCGGTTCACCTGATCGGCCATGACTGGGGCGCGATCATCGCCCAGATCGTCGCGGCCCAGGCACCCGGCAAGGTTACCTCGCTCACCGTGATGGCGGTTCCCCGCCTGAAGCCGTTCGGCAAACTGGTCCGGGACGATCGGCGGCAGGCATGGCGCTCGCTCTATGGCGCCTTCTTCCAGATCCCGCGCCTGCCGGAATGGCGGATAAATCGCGCGAACTTTGCCTATCTTGAGCGCTTGTGGCGGCGGTGGTCGCCGGGGTGGGCGATACCACCGGAAACGTTGCACGAGGTGCGGCAGGCCTTCGCCGCGCCGGGGGTTACCCGTGCGGCGCTGTCCTACTACCGCCAGGCGCGCGACACGCGATCACACGATGGCAAAAGCACCGCGCGGCTGCTGCGCGCGCCGCTTCGCGTGCCCACGCTGGGGCTCTGTGGCGCAGCGGATGGCTGCATTAGCGCCGACATATTCGAACGTGCCATGCCTGAGGAGGATTTCCCCGCTGGTTTGCGCCTGCATCGCATCGACAGCGCGGGGCATTTCTTCCAACAGGAGCAGCCTGACAAGGTCAGCGAACTGTTGATCGACTGGCTTCGCGCCAATCCGGGCGGGATCGGAGAGGTCCACCCCGCACTCAAGCGCCGGTGAACCAGTCCGGCCGGGCGTCGAGACAAGTGCGATCGAGCGAGCCGACCAGTGCAAAGCGCGCTTCGACCAGCGGCAATTCGTGGCGGAAGAAATAGCGGCACGCCGCCAGCTTGCCGGAATAGAAGGCGGTTTCGCTGCTGCCCTCGGCCAGCGCCGCGGTGGCGGTCAACGCCTGCCACAGCCACAGCCAGGCACGCATGGCGCGCAAAGTGTGCGTCATGTCCCAGTCGCCGCGGACCAGATCGTCCATCAACGTTTCGGTGTCGCCCGCGTCAACCAGATCGAGCCCGACGCAGAAATGATCCCCCGCGCCGCGCAGCACGATCGCCTTGCATTCGCGGTCGAACCGGCACCCGGCGAAGAACCTGCCCATTTCCTCGAGCAGATCTGTGGTCACCGCATTGCGCCGCGCCGCGCGGTTGATCGTAACCGTCGTCACTGGCCCATCGCGGGAAATCACCAGGGCGCCCTGCCCGTTGTCGCTCGTCATGCCATCACGCTCCCCATCTGGATTTCATCCCTCCTGATCCCAATGAGGCCTCGGCAAAACCCCTCGAAAAGAGTGGACTGGACGGCCACCGTCTTGCGCGATCGATCGCACGGCGACACTAGGCGGCCCTGATGCGTTATGTCGTGGGTTCGGCGCGCAGAACGAGTTGCTCGATCGTCCGGCAGACCTGCGCGATAAGCTCATCGCGGCATTCGGTATAGGTCATGCCATGACCGATGATCACCGTGTGCCCCTCCAGAATCGCAATGGCTTCCAAGGCGATCAGCCGACGATCGGTTGCCCCAAGAGCGGGATTCGCCTCACCGGTCGCACGTTCAAACTGAGCGATCGCCTCGTCATAAATCCCGCGCAACGCCAGACGCGCCGCGTCGTCCAAGCTCGCCAGCGCCCAAAGTTCCGTGAAAATCCGCGTGGTCCGCTTTGAAACCAGGTTGTCCATGTAGGCCAAGACGAGCTCGCGCAGCTTTTGAAGCGGATCGAGGCCCGCTTCCAACTCGAAGCGTCGCGCCGCGGTCCGATAGCTCTGCGCGATCGCCTCGACCAGCGCCATCAGCAGATCGTTCTTCGACTTGAAATAGTAGGACAGGTTGCCCTGGGTCATCGCACATTCGGCGGCGATGCGCCGCAGGGTCAAGGCGCCAGGCCCCTCGTCGATCAGCAGCTGCTCCGACTTGCGGAGGATCTGCTCGACCCCCTGCGCTCCCCTTGCATAGCCCTGCCGCGGCCTGGCGGTCAGTTCGGGCACAACCATGCCTCCCTCGGCCAACCGTTTCACCATGCGCAGCCATTTCCTCCATCGTGTCGGACGGCACCTTGCCGTCTCTCGTTTCATAAATCAATTTTGAGCACTTGACCAACTTTGGTCATACGCCTAATTTTGAGGCATGGAGATTCGTCCGATGCCGAACCGATCGAAATTTCAGTTGATGAGCGGCGCGCTGCTGTTGTGCGGGCTTGCCGCCGGAAGCGCCCAGGCTGCTGGCCCCGCACCGATCGCCGCCGAACCGATGCCTGCGGTACGCGGCCTGCCCGCAACGCTGCCGCAGGACTGGATCATGGTTCATGACGTCAACGGCGGCAGCATTACCGATGGGCGGGTGGTTTTCGTCGATATCGGTGCCCGGCCGGAAGTGCGCGCCCAGGTTGGCGCCAGCTACCTCGCGAACTTCCAGCTCGTCCCGGCCCGGCACGAACTCTACATCGCCGAGACGTTCTATTCGCGCGTCAATCGCGGCGAACGGAGCGACGTCATTTCGATCTACGATACTACCACGCTGCAGAATATCGGCGAGATCGCGCTGCCCGGAGGCAAGCGGGCGGTGGTCATTCCCGATCCCGGCGGCTTCCAGTTGATCAACGACGGCAAGTGGGGCCTGGTCTTCAACTTCACCCCCGGAGCGAGCGTCA
>JAFEEP010000440.1 GCA_018241045.1 Pseudomonadota bacterium
CGTCCAGCGTCCTTCGGCGTCCACGCCTTGCGGGGACTGCGGCCAGATCGCGGGTCAGGCCCCATCCGGCGTAAAAGGGAATGCCGTGCGTCGTCACCGCCTTGCCGCGCATCAAGGCCTCGAAGCCGGTGAGCGAGGTTATGACGTGCACGCCATCAACCGTATCGAGCAGCGAAGCGATCGGCGCCGTGCGTTCGATCGCATCCGCAAACGCCAGAACCTCGCGATCTGCGAGGTGGCCCTTGCGATGGCCCGCTTCGACATCGGGGTGCGGCTTGTAGATGATCCAGGCATCGGGCTCGAGCGTCCGCGCGCGTTCGAGCAAGCCGCGATTGGTGACCGCCCCACCGCCACTGATGATCGAGCGGTCATCCTCGACCTGTCCCGTTACCAGCACCCGGCGGCGGCTGTCGGCAGGACGGTCCATCGGGCTTCCGCCTTGTTCATACTTGCTGATTGCGCTCCGCACGACCCGTGCGCGGAGCGCCGCGGCGCGATCCAGCGTGGCCTGGTCGAAATCCACACACTTCAGAATCTGCTCCAGGCCGCTGCTCCGTGCCGGATCGAAATAGATTCCATCCCAATCGACGATCGCCGAAAGCGGCGGGACGCAATTGGCACCCAGACCGGCGGACCGAATGAACCCGTCCTCCAGTTCCCCGAGATTGCATCCATGCGCCTCTGCCCAGGCCAGTTCATTGCGGGATGCCCGCGATTTCCATGCGAGCACCCTGCGGCTTCGGTCCCCGCCGCGCGGCAGTTTGCGCACGTGGGGCACGGGCGCCGCCCCATCCCACAACAACGCGTCGAGGGTTGCGCGTTTCCATCGCGCCACACCAAGGACCGCGTCGATATCGCGGTTTCCGTCGAGCAGGCGGCGCAGCTGCCCGAGCCCGGCAATCGCCTGATCGGCCGAAATCTCCTCATCGTTGAAGGGACAGACATAGCGCCAGGCACCGATCACGGAGGCCGCCACCTCTGCGGGATCGGCCACCGCACCCCGAAACGGGCCCAAGCCGTCGACCTCCAGTGCCGTGCCGCTCAGGCCAGCGACAAGCGCCAGTTCGTGATTCGCGCCGGCGCGGACGCGCTCTGCCCCCTCGACGAGGCGCCACAGGTCGCAGTCGGGCGCGATCCGGGGGATGCCGGCATCGATCGCCAAACCGGCCGAAGCCAGAACCACCACCTTGGCCCGATCCTCCCGGTCGAGCATGGAACGTAACTGCACTGCATCGTCAGGCGCAAGAACCACCCGGCGTTCGGCGGGAAGCACCGGGTCTTGCCCCCAGAACCGCCCGCCGACACGCTCGCGACGCAACAGGTCCGCCAGGCGATGGGGATCGACCGCGATCGAGCCGGACCGGGCCAACGGTGCGAAGCGGGATCGCGGGAACGGCGGGATTCGCAGGAATGGCGGCGCGCCGGAGCGAGGGGCGGCGTCCCCGGTCATCGCTTGACCGCAGCGTCGACGGCCATCACCTGCCGCAGCAAAGTCTCGAACCGGTCGAGCGGCAAGGCGCTTGGTCCATCGCACAGGGCCTTTGCCGGATCGGCATGAACCTCGACGAACAGCCCCGCGATGCCGATCGCGACACCGGCGCGCGCCAGTGCGGCCGTCTGCTCGCCGCGACCACCGGCCCGATCGCTCAATCCGCCGGGTTCCTGCAGCGCGTGCGTCACGTCGAACACGATCGGCGCCATCGGCTTCATCAGATCGATCCCGAGCATATCGACCACCAGGTTGTTGTAACCAAAGCTGGTGCCGCGCTCGCAGATCAACACCCGATCGTTGCCCGCCTCGTGACACTTGCGCAGGACGTGGGTCATTTCCGCGGGGGCAAGAAACTGCGGCTTCTTGAGGTTGATCGCCGCGCCGGTGCGGGCAACCGCGGTGACCAGATCGGTCTGCCGGGCGAGGAAGGCCGGAATCTGCAGGATATCGGCGACCTGGGCTGCAACGGCGGCCTGGGCCGGTTCGTGAACGTCGGTCAGGATCGGCGTGCCGCAGGCTTGCTTGATCTCCGCGAGCAATTCCAGGCCGGCGTCCAGGCCGGGACCGCGATAGGACGCGATCGAGGAGCGGTTGGCCTTGTCAAAACTGGCCTTGAACACGAAGGCCACGCCCAGCCGCCGGCAAATTTCCGTCAGCGTTTTCGCCACAAGATGAAGGGTGTCGCGATCCTCGATCACGTTCATCCCCGCGATCACCACGAGCGGCCCCGCGTTGTCGAAGATCGGGCCATCGTCGAGAGCAACGGCGGCCGGTTTGCGCGCCGCGTTCATTCGATGCCCTGCCGGGCCATGACGGCCTCGATCGCCGGGACGTCCTCGGGATTGTTCAGCTCGATGCAGTCCCAGCCCGGCGCCGCAACCGGCACGACGCGGACTGTTTCGCCGTGTTCGAGGAAACGCAATTGTTCGAGCCCCTCAACCTGCTCGAACGGCGATGGAGGCGCAGCGACATAGCGCGCCAGGGCATCGGGGCGATAGGCATAGACCCCCAGATGGAGGTGCACGTGACGGTGAGAATCCTGCTCGCCCTCCGGCACATGGGGAATGACCCGCTTGGAAAAATAGAGCGCCCGCAGATCCCGGTCGAACACCACGGTCGTTCCCCCGACGCGCCCCGCCGCCTGATCGCCGACCAGATGGTCGTAGAGCGAAGCGCTGCACGGCACCGCAGGAGTCGTCATGGCCGTGCCGGGGTCGACCGAAAGCGCGCTGACCAGTTCGGAGATGACGGAAGCCGGGGTGAGCGGCGCATCGCCTTGCAGGTTGACAATCACCGGCGCCACTTCGCCCAACTCCGCCAGCGCGGCGGCGCAGCGTTCGGTTCCGTTGCGGCAGGAGGCGGGGGTCACGACGGTCCGGCCCCCGAACCGTGCGACTTCGGCAACGATGCGATCGTCGTCGGTCGCCACCCAGGTCCGTTCAGGCCCGGCGAGCGCGGCGGCCACGGTCCAGACCCGTTCAATCAGGCTGCGCGATTGCCCGCTTGCACCCCGCAACTGCGCCAGAGGCTTGCCGGGGTACCGCTGCGAAGCATAGCGGGCAGGGATGATGATTGCGTAGTCCGCCACCATATCAGCCGTTCCTGGACGATCAGGGCCGCAGCAGGTCGTGGATGTGGACGATCCCGATCGGAACCGGCGCCTCGACCCCCGGTTGATCAACGACGAAGGCGGCCGTGATCTTGTTGGTGTTGAGAAAGGCGATCGCCCCCTCAACCGTCATGTCGGACCCGATCACCTTCGGGTTGGGCGTCATCACATCGTAGGCGAAGGCGGTCTGCAACTGGCCGAATCGGCGACGCAGATCGCCATCGGTGATCATCCCGACCAGATTGCCCTGATCATCGGTAACGCCGACGACCCCGAAGCAGCCGGTGGTGATCCGCGATATGGCTTCGGGCATACCGACATTGCGATCGACCAGCGGCATACGGTTGCCGCAATGCATCACGTCGCCGACCGGAGACAGCGAAAAACCAATGATTCCAGCCGGATGCAAGGCCCGCAGATCGTCCTTCGACATACCGCGCAGATCCATCACGGCCATGGCCAGCGCATCACCCAGGGCGAGTTGCATGGTGGTCGAGGTGGTCGGGGCAATATTGGCCGAGCAAGCCTCAGCCACGCGCGGCAGGATCAGCGCGACGTCGGCCTTGCTGGTCAGCATAGAATCCCTGCGGGTCGACATTCCGATGACGGGAATCTTCAGCTTGCGGGCATAGTTGAGAATCATGCGCAGTTCCGGCGTGTCGCCCGAATTGGAAAGCACCAGCAGGACATCGCCCCGCGCAAGCGTGCCGATATCGCCATGCCCGGCCTCGATCGGATGGATATAGGTGGCAGGCGTACCGGTTGCCGAGAACGTGGCAGCGATCTTGCGGGCAATGTGCCCCGATTTTCCCATGCCTGACAGGATGAGCTGGCGCCTCGCGCTCAGGACCAGCCGACACGCATCGTCGAACGAATCGTCAATCGAGGTTTCGAGAAGGGCGAGCGCCGCAGCCTCGAGGCGAATCACCTCGCGACCGCGCGCGGTTGCGCCGTCGACCGGAAGGTGCGGCCCAAAACCTGACGTCGTCTTGTCGGCTCGGCTCTCTGCGATTGAGCTGTCTGCAAGCAACATGGGACACCCATGTCGCAACGTGCCGCAATTTTCAAGGATCAACCTGCCGACCCCGCCCTGACGATTTAGAGCATGATCGAATGACGGCGCAGGACGCAATCCGCTCAGCGATATCGAATCCCTGCCAAGATACGATTCTGAATAACGAATCTTCGCGCGCGTCCGATGTGAAATAGATGAGCAGACCGTATCACGGATGAATACTTTCGCTATA
>JAFEEP010000441.1 GCA_018241045.1 Pseudomonadota bacterium
AATGGAGCAGGTCCGGTCCGGTCATGTCCGGTCTAGCGCCAGCGCAGCCGGTCAGGGGTCAGTTCTGCAACCGAGCGTACCCCCATCAGTTTCATGCCCCGTTCGATCTCGTCCTTGAGGATGGTAACGGCGCGTTCAACGCCCGCTTCGCCCGCTGCCGCGAGGGCATAGAGGTACAGCCGCCCGCCTGAGGCGGCGGTCGCCCCGGCGCAGACGCTTTTCAAGGCATGGGTGCCGCGCCGCACGCCGCCATCGCAGATGATCTCGATCCGGTCGCCCACGGCGTCGCGGATCTCGCGGATCTGGTCGAAGGGCGCGCGGCTGCCGTCAAGCTGGCGGCCGCCGCGGTTGGAGACCATGATCGCATTGATCCCCATGTCGGCGGCGCGGCGAGCATCGGCCACGCTCATCACGCCCTTGAGCGCGAACTTGCCGCCCCAGTCGTCGCGCAATTGCTCGGCCATGTTCCAGTCCATGTGGGTATCGAGCATGGTGTTGAAGTAGCCCGCGATCGACACCGGTTCTCCGGTCCCCTCGCGGACGTGGGTGTCGAGGTTGGGCAAGGCGAACTTTTCACGGAACACGTAGTCCAGCGCCCAGCGTGGCTTGAGCGCGTAGGACAGCGCCGACGATACGGTAAACTTGGGCGGCGAGGTGAAGCCGCTGCGGGCGCAGCGTTCACGCTTGCCCGAAACGATGGTGTCGACCGTCAGCGCGATGGCATCGAACTTCGCCGCCTGGCAGCGTTCGATCATGCTGCGGTTGAGGCCGCGATCCTTGTGGTAATAGAACTGGAACAGCTTGGGGTTGTCCCCCATCGCGCCGATTTCCTCGATGCTCACCGTGGCCAGACTGGAAATCCCGAACCACAGGCCGTGACGCTGCGCGACGCGGGCGACGGCGCGCTCGCCCTGCCAGTGGAACACCCGTTGCAACGCGGTCGGGGACAGCATCAGCGGCAGCGCGCTCTTGCGGCCCAGTATCGTGCAACTGGTGTCGATCGCTCCCACCCCGGCGAGGACGTCGGGGACGAGGTCGCAATCGGCATAGGCGGCCGTGTTGCGCGCCTTGGTCAATTCGTCGTCGGCGGCGCCGTCGATGTAGTCGAACACTGGCCAAGGCAGGCGCTGCTTCGCCAGGAGGCGGAAATCGTCGACGTTGTGGCAATCGGACAGGCGCATGAGGGGCGGCTAGCGCAGCTTTCCGCCCCCGGCAACCATCACGCGCGTCAGGCCTTCATATAGACGTCGCAGGCGCTGTCGTCCGCGCTCTGCATCCCGCGATGCAATGCGTCCATCCGCTGCGCCGACGATCCGTGGGTGAAGGCCGCCTCGTTGGGGTTGCGCCCGGCTTCCTTCATCAGGGTATCGTCGCCGATCTGGTGCGCGGCGTTGAGCCCGCTTTCCATGTCGCCCGGATCGAGCCGGTCCTTGTTCTTCGCCGCCCAGACACCGGCATAGCAATCGGCCTGCAGTTCCATCCGCACCGAAAGCGCGTTGGCGCGCGACGGATTCTGCGATTGCAGGCTGCGGATCTGGTCGGAAATCCCGGTCAGCTTCTGGATGTGGTGGCCATATTCGTGTGCGATCACGTAGTCGCGGGCGAATTGCCCGGTGGCACCAAGCTGCTGGTCCATCTGGCGGAAGAAATCGGTGTCGAGGTAAATCTTCTGATCCTCGGGGCAATAGAACGGTCCCATCGCGCTCTGCGCGCTGCCACAGCCTGATTCCCCGCTCTGCGAATAGAATACCAGACCCGGCTTCGCGAACGGGATCTTCGCCGCGGTGAAAACCGGCTGCCAGGTCTTGTTGAGGGATGACAGGGCGTTGCAGGCTTCGTGACTGGCGGCATCGACCGTGCAGCTTTCCGAAGCACTGGCGCCGCCCTGGGCCGGGGCCTGCTGCTGGGTCGAGGGTTGGCCTTGTTGCACCGCGCCGATCATCTGGCCCGGATCAACCCCGAAGACGAAATAGGCGATCAGCGCGATGACGATCGTGCCGCAGCCGACCTGGCCGCCGCGCCCGATCGGCAGGCCCCCACCGCCGCGCTGGTCCTCGATATTGACATCGTTGGGATCGAATTCGTCCAGGCGCATGGGCTTCCCTCCACAAGCGCCGGGCGGAATCAGCGCCCGGCGTCCAGGCCCCGGCTTATAGCCGCTTCTGTTTCATGCGGGAGTCAGGATTGGTGTGCCATTCCTGCAACCCGGCAGGAAAAGGGGATAATCTTGGCATCAATTGGCTTGTCGTAACGCATGACTGGTGTAGTTTCCCTACGATGAAGCGTTGCTGGAGAGCGATGAGCCGAGCGATTGCGCTGCTGCTCGCGGCGTCGCTTGCCTGTGCCCCGGCCCATGCCGCCAGCAAGGCGGACAAGGAGCGCACCGCCCTGATCGCCCAGTTGCGCGCCCATATCACCGAATTGGCCAGCGACGCCTATGAAGGGCGCGAACCGGGAACCGAGGGCGAATCGAAGACCCTGCGCTACCTGGGCAAGCAGTGGTTCGATATCGGGCTCGAATCCGGCACCAACGATCCGGGCCATGCCTGGTTCGCGCCGGTGACCCTGATCGGGCGCGAACCGGCCAGCTCTGCCGCGCTGTTTTCGCGGCGGGGCAGGCGGGTCCCGGTTCCGGCGGACTCGGTGCTGGTCCTGACCTCGGGCAAGCGCAGCCTGCTGGAAAACGCGCCGGTGCTGTTCGTCGGCAAGGGCGAGGTGATCCCGCCGCGCGCCGAACTGGCCGGGCGGATCGCGCTGCTGCTCGACAGCGGGGGCAAGGGTTCGGAACGGCAGAACGCGCTGCTGGGCGGCGGCGCCTCGGCGGTCATGACCGTGCTCGACGGAGATCGTACGCTGGCCAACGTGGTCGATCGTCGCAGCCGCCTCAGCTATGGCATCGCGGGCGAAGAGTTGAGTGGCGACCTTGATGCCTTCATCACCGCAGCCGCGCTCGACAAGGCGCTCGCCGGGACCGGGCAGAACGTCGCCCTGCTGCAAAAGCGCGCCGCGACGGCAGATTTCAGCCCCTGGCTGATCGACCTTGTCGCCACTTTCGAGGCGACGACTCACGAAACCCGGGTGAATACCCACAACATGATCGGCCGCCTGCCTGGGCGGCGCCCCGATGCCGGGGCAGTGCTGGTCATGGCGCACTGGGATCATTTCGGGCGCTGCGCTCCGCCGCCCGCCCCGCACGAGATCTGCAACGGCGCGATCGACAATGCCAGCGGGGTCGCCGCGATGACCGAAATCGCGCGCAAGCTGTCGCGCGGGCCAGAGCTGGATCGCGACGTCTATTTCCTCGCCACCACGGGGGAGGAGATGGGCCTGCTCGGCGCACAGGCCTTTGCCGAGAATCCGCCGCTGCCGCTCAAGCAGATCGTCGCCGCCTTCAACATCGACAGCATCGCGCTGGGCCCCGCGGGGCAGCCCTTCGCCATCGTCGGCGTAGGGATGACCCCGCTCGACGCGCAGATTGCTGCGGTGGCGCGCCAGCAGAAACGCAAGCTGGCCGAAGGCAATGCGGTCAACGCCTATGTCAAACGGCAGGATGGTTGGGCGCTGATGCAGCACGACGTGCCCGCGGTGATGGTCTCAAGCTCGTGGTCGGATCTCGCTCGGGTCGAGCATTTCATGGAGACCGACTATCACCGTCCGACCGATGTGGTGAAGCCCGGACTTGAGCTGGGCGGGGCGGCGGACGACGTCGATTTTCACGTGGCGATGATCCGCTGGTTCGCCGATCTCAGGAAGGTTCCCGCCACGCGGAACTGACCGGCTTGCCCAAAGGGCGCGCTGTGTTTACTTGGGCCGCCACGAATCGCCCCACACAGGATTGCGCTGGCACCCATGGATATCCCTCTCGGCCTTACCTTCGACGACGTCCTGCTGCGGCCCGCCGAATCCGACATCGTGCCCTCGATGGCCGACACCCGCACCCGCCTCAGCCGCGCGATCGCGCTCAACATTCCGGTGATCTCATCGGCGATGGATACCGTGACCGAAGCCGACATGGCGATCGTCATGGCGCAGATGGGCGGGATCGGCGTGTTGCACCGCAACCTGACGGTCGAGGAACAGTGCGCGGCGGTGCGCGCGGTCAAGCGCTATGAAAGCGGCATGGTGGTCAATCCGATCACCATCGGCCCCGATGCTTCTTTGGGCGAAGCCCAGGCGATCATGGTGGCCAACCGCATCTCGGGCATTCCGGTGGTTGAGGCCGGGGGCAAGCTGGTCGGCATCCTCACCAACCGCGACGTCCGCTTCGCCGACAATCCGGATCAGCCGGTGCGCGAGTTGATGACGCACGAAAACCTCGCCACGGTTCGCGCCGGGGTCAGCCAGGAAGAGGCGCGCCGCCTGCTCCACCAGCGCCGGATCGAAAAGCTGCTGGTGGTCGATGATGCGTTCCATTGCACCGGGCTGATCACCGTCAAGGACATCGAAAAGGCGGTCACCTATCCAAATGCGACGAAGGACGCGGCCGGGCGGCTGCGCGTCGCCGCCGCGACGACGGTGGGCGAGAAGGGCTTCGAACGGACCGAGGCGCTGATCGCCGCCGAATGCGACGTGGTGATCATCGACACCGCGCACGGCCACAACAGGGACGTCGCCCGTGCGGTCGAACGGGTCAAGAAGTTGAGCAATTCGGCCCAGGTCATCGCCGGCAACGTCGCGACCTATGAAGCGACCCGCGCGCTGATCGACGCGGGGGCCGATGCGGTCAAGGTCGGGATCGGGCCGGGTTCGATCTGCACCACCCGCGTCGTCGCCGGGGTCGGCGTGCCGCAGCTCACCGCGATCATGGAAGCTGCCCGCGCGGCGCAGGATAGCGGGGTTCCGATCATCGCCGATGGCGGTCTGCGCACCTCGGGCGACGCGGCCAAGGCGCTTGCCGCCGGGGCCTCGACCATCATGATCGGCTCGATGCTGGCGGGGACCGAGGAAGCGCCGGGCGAGACGTTCCTCTACCAGGGTCGCGCCTACAAGTCTTATCGCGGCATGGGCTCGGTCGGGGCCATGGCCCGGGGCAGCGCGGACCGCTATTTCCAGCAGGACATCAAGGACCAGATGAAGCTGGTTCCCGAAGGGATCGAGGGTCAGGTGCCCTACAAGGGACCGGCCAAGGATGTGGTCCACCAGCTCGTCGGCGGGATCAAGGCAGCGATGGGTTACACCGGTAGCGCCACGATCGAGGATCTGCGCACCCGCGCCCGCTTCGTCCAGATCACCAACGCGGGCCTCAAGGAAAGCCACGTCCACGACGTGACGATCACGCGCGAGGCGCCGAACTACAAGTCGTGACCCCCCAGGCGCGCGTTCAGGCGGCGATCGAGATTCTCGATGCGGTAATCGGCGCGGCGCGCTCCAACGGGCCGAGCGCTGATCGGGTGATTGCCGAATGGTTCCGCCCGCGCCGCTTTGCCGGAAGCGGGGACCGGCGCGCGGTGCGCGACCTGGCCTATGGTGCGATCCGCGCTTGCGGCGAAATGCCCGAGAGCGGGCGCGCGGCGATGGTTCACCTCGCCCGTTGCGACGCTGCGCTTGCCGCGCTGTTCGACGGATCGCGCCACGCGCCCCAACCGATTGCCCCCGACGAGGCCGAGGCGCCCGGGGGCGTGGCCCCCGCCTGGCTGACCGCGCGGCTGGCGCAGAGCGGGATCGAGGACGCTGCAGCCGAGGCATTGCTTCAGCGTGCCCCGCTTGATGTGCGGGTCAACACGCTCAAGGCGCGGCGCGACGCGATTGATCTGCCGATCGCGGGCGAACCGCTGGTCGCGGCGCAGGGTCTGCGCTTTCCCCACGGCACGCCGGTCGAACAATGGTCGGCTTTCAAGGAGGGGTGGATCGAGGTTCAGGACGGCGGCTCGCAACTGGCCTGCGAGGTGGTTGCGGCCATGCCCGGCGAGACGGTGATCGACCTCTGCGCGGGGGCCGGGGGCAAGACCCTGGCCTTGGCGGCGGCGATGGCGGGCAAGGGGCACCTGATCGCCTGTGATACCGACCGGGCGCGGCTGGCACGGCTTTCCCCCCGCGCCGAGCGCGCCGGAACCCCGCCGATCGACGTGCGCCTGCTTAACCCCAACCGCGAGGGTGAGCCGCTGGCCGATCTGGCAGGCAGGGCCGACGCCGTGCTGATCGACGCGCCCTGTTCGGGCACCGGCACCTGGCGGCGCAATCCCGAGGCGCGCTGGCGGCTGAGCGAGAAAGAACTGGCGCGGCTCACGGCGATCCAGTCGCGTTTGCTTGATTTGGCCGCCGGGCTGGTGCGCCCGGGCGGGCGGCTGGTCTTCGTCACCTGCTCGCTGCTCGATGCCGAAGGGGCGGACCAGGTCGCCGCCTTCCTGGCCCGCAGGCCCGACTGGGGCGCCGTGACGCCCGATCCCGGCGCGGGAAGTCCACGCGGAGCGGGGCTTCGTCTCGACCCTTTGCACGATGCGACTGACGGATGTTTCA
>JAFEEP010000442.1 GCA_018241045.1 Pseudomonadota bacterium
CAATGTCACCAGTCTGTGCAAAGACTTTTGCAGACCCAGATGCGTCACCTAACGTCACAAACGCGATTCGGCACTTTGTGCCGCTGGCAGTAATAACGTTCAGCTTTACGCCAGTTGCGTATCTGTCAATGCCGTCAGGCCATACCCACGGAAATGCGACGAGGCGGTTCGCCGCAGGGAACGTGTAGCCGAATTGGGTTAGGGATATCGCATTGACGAGGTTCGCCGACGGGACCAGGTTCTTCGTAGCATTAACAGAGTTTCCCCCAAGCCCAATCCCGAAAGAACCCTCGTGCGACGCGGCAAACACTGTGGCTGACCCCGACAGGGAGAGTTTCGTTGTCGGATTTTTCGAGTACGTTCCGCCGTCGAATTTCGCCGTGACTGCGACGCGCTCCAACGTGTTGCTCGCGCCGATCTTGCCGACACCCCACTCCCAGTTGTTGCCGTCCTGGATCGCATAATCCACAAACTGTCCGATGCTCAGGACTTGCGAAAATCGAGGGAACCCCGTCACGGCGGACAGCGTGACGGTCCCTGTTCCGGTCGTGGTAGTGGTCTCTTTGACGCCGTTAGCAAGCATCTCTCATCCTCGAAATGCAATAGTCAGTCAGCCACGCGGGGTCGATCCGCTCCGCGCGGGGCAGGCCGAGCATCAGCGCGCACAGCTCGCTGCACGTCGGGCCGCGGAAATCCACAGGCAGGCGCAACAGGTGCTGCGCGAACAGGTCGGCATAGCCGTATGGCTCGCCCTCGTGCTGCGAATAGACGCGCAGCGCATCGTCCGGGTCTCGCCAGTCGATCGGGGTGACGCGCCACCAGGGCTTGTCAAGGCCGATCACCTTGGCGCGCACCCCGCCGTCGCGCAGACTCGACGTGTGGCACACGCCGTCGATCACGACCTCGACGTGAGACACCCACGGCCGGCCGGGAGGGAGCCGGCGCGCGGGCTTGCGGTCGATCCACCAAGCCGTCACGTAGCCGAGGGCGTCCGATGCCTTGTGTGGCGTGTACGAAGCGAGCGCGATGCGGGTCATGGCGGGCGCCCTGGCTGATCAGTTATCGATCTGCAGCTGCAACGTCCCGGCGTTGAACTTCACCGTCACGCCAGCCGCGGACACATTGAACGGCGTCGTCAGGTCGATGCAGAACCAGGTGTTTCCCGCGCTGGCGGCGTCGGTGTATTTGACGGACTGCAGGTTGCCCCATGCGGCGGTCGATTCGGGGAAGGTGATGACGGCGTTGTTGCTGGTGGTGCCGCTGGTGCCGGTCGATGCCACGGTGGTGCCGGCGCCCTGGGTGCCGGCCCAGTTGGCCAGCGATGCGGTGACGGCCTGGCGGGCATAGGCGCCGCCGGTGACTTCGGTACCGGGGCCGGCGTCGGTGCAGGTGGTGGTGTCGAGCCGGATGTAGCCGGTGGCCGGGGCGCCGAGCGCCTGGCCGCGCAGCACGGCGTCGATCAGCTTGTTTTCGGCGTAGTCGCTCAGTGCGCCGGCATGGGCGATCGGGGAGGCGAGTGCGCCGAACAGGAGGCCGGCGACAAGGGCGAGGGTGGAGAGGATGCGCTTCATGGTGCGTGTGCTCCGGTGATGGTGGTGTGGCGGTGGGGGCGTGGGTTGCGGGGGAGGAGTCAGCCCCTTGGCCCACGCCCGCCGCCAGGCTGCGGGGTACGCTCGGTTAGCCTTCGGTGCCGCTGGTGGCGGCATCGGTGGCGGGTTCGGTGATGGGCGGCGGATCGGCTTCGGCGGCTTTGCGGATCTCGCGCTCGAGGCGCTCGATGTCCTTCTTCACGCCGACCTTGTCGTGCAGCTCGAAGGCTCGCTTGAGGTGAAGCAGCGCGTCTGCCGGGAAGCGATCGCGCAAGGCGTAGCCGATGGCCTTGCACAGCTTGGCGCGCACTTCGTCCGGCATGTCTCGGCCGGTGGTGAGGCGCTCGACCTCGCAAAGAGCGTCGATGTCGAGCGTGTTGCCGGCGGCGAGCTGCTTGAGCGCCAGCTCGGCGGCCTCTTCGGCGACGATGGTGGCGAGCGTGCGCTCGTAGTGGTCGGGCATGACCAGCCCGTGGCGCAGCGCATAGGCGGCGATGGGAACGGCGCCGGCGAGGTCGCCGCAGTCGATGTGCCAGACGAGCAGGGTGACGATCACGTCATCCTGGCCGCCGCGGTCGGCCTCGAGCGCGCCGGCGATGTACGGGGCGTACTCGGGGAGCAGCTTGCGCTTGACCTCGATCTTGCGTTCGATGCTCTGCACCTGCTTGAGCTGGCGCCGATGCTCGGCGAGCTGGGCGAGCATGAGCTCGTAGCCGGTGGCGAGCGACGGGTCGATGCGCTCGGCGGCCTCCGCCGCGGCGCGTGCTGCGGCAATGTGGCGCTGTCGGTGCGCCCGTGCCGGGCTGATGGTGGGCTCCATCGGCTCGCCTGCGTCGTAGGGGGTGTGCGTGTCTTTCATAGGGGCTCCGTTGCGCAACGGGCCGGCGATCGTGTCTTCCGGCCCGTGCTTCACGTCATCAGACGAAGGCGATGTTCTTCACCACGCAGCCGCGGCCGTAGTCCTCGACCACATACGCGTCGTTGGACGACTCGTAGTTCTCGATGCGATCGCGCTTCGGGTTGTCGAGCACCGTGCGGCGGCGGGCGCCTTCCTGGTAGTAGATCGACAGGTTGTCGAGCGCGGTGACCATCAGCGCATTGGTGGGCATGAAGGGCACGGCGACAGCCTGCAGGCCACCCATGCGCTTCTGGCTGATGACCAGGTCGGCGCTGAGCTGCTCGCTGGGGGCCAGCGTCTGGTTGATCATCGGGAAATACTTGTCGGCCAGCAGATTGCGGCTGACAACGACGACGAGCCCCGGGTCTTCGCGGTACCACGGGTCGATGAGGCTGTCGACTACGTCGTACACGAGCGCATCCAGGTTCTTGTAATCGCCCGTCGCGCCGATCTTCACGGTGCCCGCGGTGGCGCCGCCGGTCATCACGTTGGCGGCCTTGTCGGCGGTCCATTTCTGGATCCAGCCGATATTGACGTCCTGCAGCAGCGGGTTGGTGCCCTTGTTGGTGGCCGTGGCCGCGCTGGTGCCGTTGAAGCCAATCATGATGCGGTCGAGCGCCTGGCGGCGCAGGATGGCGTCACGCAGGCGGGCCTGGAAGTCGGGGAACTTGGCCCACATATCAAGCGCGGCGTAGCGGATGTGGGTGTCGTAGTCCGTCTTCTTGCAGGTGTAGTCGATGCCTTCCATGCTCGACACGTCGGTGGTTGTGCGGTCGCTGCTGGTGGTGTCGGTACGGCCAGCGACCGGGCCGCTGACGCCCAGGCCGATCACTTGGCCGATCTGCTCGGTCACCGGAACGACGTTGATGCGCCGCAGGAAGTCGGACGTGTCCTGCATCTTGCTCTCGAGCGTCTGCTGGACGGGGTTGGATACGGCGAACTGCTGGGCGGCGCTGGGCACTTCGTTCAGCTCTGCGATTCGGCTCAGGTAGGCGTTGTACGCCTGGCGGGTTTCGTTGCGCATTGCGGGGGGCTCCGTGGGTGGGTGCTATGGGTGGTGTTCCACCCGTCGGGGTATCAGCAGTCGGTGACGACGGCGCCGTTTCCACCCGATGCGGCGGGGCGGTGGGTGCCGCCGGCCGGTTCGGCATCGAGCTGGGCCTTGAAGGCGTCGAAGGCTTCGGACACGGCCTGCAGGCTGGCCGACAGCGCGGCGACCTGGTCGGTGAGGCCCTTGATGGCGGCAGCGTCGGCGGTGCGCGCTTCGGCGAAGTCGGCGGCCTGCTTGGCCTGCGCTTCGGCGATGGCGGCGAAACCGCCCTCGATGTCGTCGGCGCTGAAGCTGGGCTTCTGCGGCTCCGGCGGCGTTTCCGGCTGGCCGGACAGCAGCGCCTTGACGCGGGACAGCAGGGTCTTGTCTTCGGCCGGCGGGGTGTTGGTGGCAGCCGGCTTGTTCTCGGGGGTGGCCATGTCTTCAAACTCCAGGGTGATCGGCTTGGCTGCCGTAAAAAGGTTGTCCGGGCTCACCTTGCGGGCGGCGAGCGGGTTGGATTCGGGGGATGCGGTGGCCGCGAACTGCAGCATCTCGGTGCCGAGGCTGGCTGGCGTGTCGGTGACGGCGAGGCCGACCAGGTAGGCGTGACCGCGGCGGGCGAAGTTGGTGTCGACTTCCATCGACGTGTAGAGCTTCTGCCGCGCCTTGTTCATCGCGACCAGGTCGGCGGTGGGGTCGATCTGTGCGTAGAGGGCGAGCTTGCCGTCCTCGACCTCGCGCGCCTCGAGGGCGACCACGTCGCCGAAGGCCCGGAAGACGCTGTCGGGCAGCATGCCGCGCATGTGCTCGAGCCAGAC
>JAFEEP010000443.1 GCA_018241045.1 Pseudomonadota bacterium
CGATGTGGATCTTGGTAGAATTGGGCGAGAAGGCATCAAGCCGCCCGGTCACCCGGTCGTCGAACCGCGCGCCGATGGCAACGATCAGGTCAGCCCGGTTCATCGCCATGTTCGCTTCGAACGTGCCGTGCATCCCCAGCATCCCCAGCCAGTCGGGATGATCGGCGGGGAACGCGCCCAGACCCATCAGGGTGCTGGTCACCGGGGCGCCGGTCAGCTCTTGCAGCTCGCGCAGCAGCTCAGTGGCGCGCGGGCCGGAATTGATTACCCCACCGCCAGTGTAGAACACGGGGGCCTTGGCATTGGCGAGCAGTTCGATCGCCCGCGCAATCTCCCGGTCGCTGCCCGTGGATGGCGGGTTGTAGCGGATCGGGCGCTGCGGTGGCGCTGCGCTCCACGTGGCCGAGGCGATCTGGACGTCCTTGGGGATGTCGATCAGCACCGGGCCGGGGCGGCCGGTGGTGGCAATCTGGAATGCCTCGTCAATGATCGCCGCCAGTTCCGCCGGGTCCTTCACCAGATAGTTGTGCTTGGTACAGTGGCGGGTGATGCCGATGGTGTCGGCTTCCTGGAACGCGTCCGAACCGATCAGCGCGGTCGGCACCTGACCGGTGATGACGACCAGCGGAATCGAATCCATGAATGCATCGGCAATGCCGGTGACGGCATTGGTCGCGCCGGGACCCGACGTGACGAGGACAACGCCGGGCTTGCCGGTCGAGCGGGCATAGCCCTCCGCTGCATGGGCCGCACCGGCCTCGTGGCGGACAAGGATGTGGCGGATCCGGGCATCGTCGAACAGGGCGTCGTAGATCGGAAGAACCGCGCCGCCGGGATAGCCGAACACGAATTCGACCCCCTGCCGTGCCAGGCTTTCGACCAGGATGCTTGCGCCACTGCGCTCCTCGCTCACGATACGACCTTTCACTCTACGATTGATCCGGGGCCTTGAAAGGGCGGACCCGGCGCAGGGTTGCTGCGCCGGGTCTCCTCTCCAACTCGCATAGGCTCCCGGATCAGGGAATTGCAAGCGCACTATGAGACAGTTTGTATCGTGTCAAGGCTTAAGTGTGAAATAATGATGCGAAAATACCATTCAAATTGTAATCAATATGATCGAGCCGTTGCCAGTCGGCGGGAGGTTGGCGCCGGAACCAGGTGAATTGGCGCTTGGCGTAGTTTCGCGTGGCCTGCGCGCCGCGCGAAAGCAGCGTCTCTCGGTCGATTTCGCCGCGCAGGAGCGCGGCGATTTCCGGCACGCCAATTGCGCGCATGACGGGAAGGGCGGGGTCGAGCGCGCGGGCGAGCAGCGCGCGGACCTCCTCGATAGCTCCGTGATCGAGCATCTGGACAAAGCGCCGGTCGCAGCGTTCATAAAGCCAGTCACGCGGCGGAAGGAGGACGGCGGGGTGCAGGGCGACCTGATCGCCGATCCCGCCGATCCGTTCGGCTTGCCACGCGGCGAGCGGCCTGCCCGTCGAACGGACGACTTCCAGGGCTCGGGCAATCCGGGTGGTGTCGGCCGGGGCAAGCTGCGCCGCGCGGTCGGGATCTTCACGCCGCAGCGCGGCATAGGCCTCGGCGACGGGCAAGGCGCGTGCCGCATCGCGTATCGCGGGATCGATCGGCGGTACTGGAGCGATCCCGTCAAGCAGGGTGCGGATATAGAGCCCGGTGCCCCCGACCAGGATCGGCACGCCGCCGTCGCGCTGAACCTCGGCGATCTCCGCCCGGGCCCGCGTAGCCCAGTCCGCCGCCGAACAGGCCCGGGCGCCGTCCCAGGCGCCGAACAGGCGATGGTCGATGCCGCGCATCTCCTCCGCCGAAGGGCGGGCGCTGAGCACCTCCAGGTCGGCATAGACCTGCGCGCTGTCGGCGTTGATCACTACGCCGTTGCGTCCTTGCGTCGTCAGCTCCTCCGCCAGCCGCACCGCCAGATCGCTCTTGCCGCTGGCGGTCGGCCCTGCGATGAGCGCCAGCGGCGGGCGCGTGCCCGATTCAAGGGAAACAGCAGTGCTCATTGCCCGCGTGATAGCAGAACCGGACCACCTTTCGGCAAGAGTAGACCTCGCCGCGCGCAAGATCGAGGCGGCAGGAATGAAGCTGGCCGCAGCCGAGATGCTCGATTTCTGCGACACCACCATGCAGCTTGATCTGGTGGGCGGAGATCCGGCAGCGCTGCGGACGATCATCGACGAGGTTTTCGGACCCTGCGACACGCTGATCGCCGATCACGAACCGGTCATGCCGCACCTGTTCGTCTCCGACATGGATTCGACCATGATCGGGCAGGAATGCATCGACGAGTTGGCCGACTATGCCGGACTCAAGCCGCAGATCGCGGCGATCACCGAGCGGGCGATGCAGGGCGAGCTCGATTTCTCCTCGGCGCTGCGCGAGCGGGTGATGCTGCTGCGTGGCCTCTCCGAAACTGCGATCCAGGATTGCCTGACGACGCGGATAAAGCCGATGCCCGGGGCCAGGGTACTGGTCGCCACGCTCAAGGCGCATGGATGCCACACCGTGCTGGTGACCGGTGGGTTTCACCAGTTCGCCGACCCGGTCGCGGAGCAATTGGGCTTTGAACTGGTCGTGGGCAACCGCCTCGAAACGGGCGAAGGGGTGCTGACCGGTGGGCTGGTCGGCGCGATCACTGACAGCGCGGTGAAGGAGCGGGTGCTGCGCGACGAGGCGGCAAGGATCGGCAAGCACGCGGTGAGCCTCGCCACTGGCGATGGCGCCAACGACATTCCGATGCTCGTCGCCGCAACTTATGGCCTGGCCTACCATGCCAAGCCCAGGGCGCGCGACGCTGCGAACGGCGCGATCGACCGCGGTGACCTGACCAACGTATTGAGGTTACTGGGCATTCCGCGCAGCGAATGGATCGAAGCTGGGCAGTGGCGTTGAACCAGGTTGCGAAGTGCAACCGGGTATTGACAATGCTGTAAGTAATTCGCATCATCATGCGATGAATATGCAGACCGCCATCGCTCCCGCTGCGGCCGAAGACCTGCCGCTCATGCTCCCTGGTCGCCCGGAAATGCGCTACAATTTCCCCAAGGCGTGGCGCCATTTCAAGGCGCTGATCAAGGACAAGGAAAACACGGCGGAGGTCTATCCGATCTTCGAGGCGCTGCCTTGGCGCGGAGTCTACGCCGCGGCGCAGGCTTTCCTGCAGACCGAGCGTGGCCAGGATATCCGTCGCAACGAGCCGTCGCTGGTCGCGCTGCTCGATGATCGTGAACGGCTGCGCAAGATGCCCAAAGGTAGCTTGGCCGATCACTATTGCACCTTCATGGACCGCGAAGGGCTATCGGCGCAGGGGCTGGTCGATGAACTTGATCGCTATCGTCCGGCGGATCACTATTTCAACGACCAGGTCACCTGGTACTTCAACCGGATGCGCGACACGCATGACCTGTTGCACATCCTGACCGGGTTCGGTCGTGATGCGCTGGGCGAACAATGCGTGCTGGCCTTCACCTACAGCCAGCAACCGGCGTTGGCGCATCTGTTCCTCGGCTATGCCGGCGGCCTGGAAATAAAGAAGCGCCTCAAGAGCAGGGCGCCGGTATTCGGTGCGGTGCGCGAGGCACAGAAGATGGGCAAGGCCTGCCCGCGACTGGTCGAAATGCCGATCAGCGAGCTGCTGGCGATGCCGATCGAGGACGTCCGCGCCAAGCTCAACATCACTCCGCCGCGCAAATACACCGAAGCGCACAAGGTCTGGCGCGGGATGGGGATCGATCCCTACGACCTGATCGCGCCCGAGGCCAAGGCGGCCTGACTCAACCGAGCCGCGCGATCAGCGCCTGGGCTGCGGTGGGATTGCGGACCTTCGCTCCGGCGATGAAATAGACGTAGGCATCCCGGCCCGGCTCGCCCCAATTGCGCGCGGTTTGCGCCCAATGGTCGAGGTCCGGTCCCGAATATCCCGCCGGTTCCTCATCGCGTGAACGCTGCAGGCGGGCATAGGTGAAATCGGCGGTCTGTTCAGGCAAGCAGGGGTGGGTGTCGCTGTCGGCGAAGACCACGGCCATGTTGCGATCGCGCGCCAATGCGAAGAAGGCCGGGTCGGCAAAGCTGTCGTGCCGGGGTTCCAGCGCGTGGTGCAACGGCATGCCATCCTGCCGTTCGGGCAGCAGGTCGAGGAAGCGCGCGAAATCTTCGCGCTCGAACCGCTTGGTTGCGGCGAATTGCCACAGGATCGGTCCAAGGCGATCTTCCAGTGCGGTAAAGCCCTGGTTGAGGAAGCGATCGATCGACTCGGCTCCGTCGGCCAGCACCTTGCGGTTGACCGCATAGCGTGACGCCTTGAGGCTGAACTTGAAACCTTCCGGCACGGCCCTGGCCCAATTGGCAAAGCTCTCGCGCTTTTGCCGACCGTAGAAGGTGGCGTTGATCTCGATCGCGGTAAGGTGCTGCCCGGCGTATTCCAGTTCGCGCTTCTGAGCGAGCCCGGGCGGATAGAACGTCCCGCGCCACGGTTCGTAAGTCCAGCCGCCGACCCCGACACGGATCGTCATGGCCGGGGACCGACGCCGCGAAGGTGGGCGATGCCTGCCAGCTTTTCGTCAACGCTCATGGCCGCATCATTGGACCTCAGGCGCGCCGATGCAAGCGAATGCGGATCAGCCTTCCATCCAGTCGCGGAAGAATGCGTCGTTGGCCTTGCGCAGGTCGTCGATGGCGATCTCGGGGTGGACCGCCTCTTCGCTGCCGCGGGTCAGTGCGATCGTCTCGCCCCCGGTCCAGCCGATGAAGCAGCAGCCGATCCCGGCCTCGCGCGCGGCCTTTTCGACGACATGGCTGTCGAAGCGTTCGGTCACCAGATAACGTCCCTGGTTCTCCGCGAACAGTGACCAGGTGTGGTTGATCTTCTCGCGATCAACCAGGTCCTCGAAGGTCGTCAGGTCAAGCCGGGCGCCAATTCCCGATGCCAGCGCCATTTCGGCCACTGCCACCAGAATGCCGCCATCGGCGACGTCGTGGACCGCGGTGACGTGTCCCTCGCTGACCATCGTGCGGACGAACTCGCCGTTGGCGCGTTCGCGTTCAAGGTTGACGCGCGGCGGCATCCCGTCCTCGCGGCCGTGAATCTCGCGCAGCCACAACGACTGGCCCAACTCGGGCGCCGTCTTGGGATCGGCACCGATCAGGATGATCTTCTGCGCCCCGTCCTTGAAGGCGATCGTTGCCATGCTGGCATAGTCGTCCATCAGTCCGACGCCGCCGATCGCCGGGGTCGGCAGGATGGCCGATCCGCCGCCGGTCGCCTTGCTCTCGTTGTAGAGGCTGACGTTGCCCGAGACGATCGGATAGTCGAGTGCGCGGCAGGCATCGCCCATGCCGCGCAGTGCCTCGACGATTTGGGCCATGATCTCGGGCCGCTGCGGGTTGGCGAAGTTGAGGCAGTTGGTGATCGCCAGCGGACGCGCGCCAACGGCCGAGATATTGCGATAGGTTTCCGCCACCGCCTGCTTGCCGCCTTCGTAGGGATCGGCATAGCAATAGCGCGGGGTGCAATCGGTGCTGATCGCCAGCGCCTTGCGCGCGCCGTGGATACGCACCACCGCCGCATCGCCGCCGCTTTTCTGCATGGTATCCGCCCCGACCTGGCTGTCGTACTGCTGCCAAATCCAGCTGCGGTTGGCGAGATCGGCGCTTCCCATCAGCTTGATCAGGTCCGCGCCGATATCGCCCCCGGTCGGCAACTGGCCAAGCGGCTGCACGTTGGCCCAGGCCTTGTATTCCTCAAGGCTGAGATGCGGGCGATCATAGCGCGGAGCATCTTCGGCCAGCGGTCCAAGCGGGATGTCGCAAACCGTCTCGCCCCGCCAGGTCAGGACCATGTCGCCGGTATCGGTGACTTCGCCAATCACCGCGAAATCCAGCTCCCACTTGCG
>JAFEEP010000444.1 GCA_018241045.1 Pseudomonadota bacterium
CTGCCCCGCGCGCTCGCGCCCAAAGCCTTCCGCGCCCTTCTGGACCGCCTCCTCCTGCGCGACCCGAACGCGCGCCCCACCGCGTCCGAAACCGCCGAAGCGCTGCGCCGCCTGCTCGCGCCCCACGGCGCGCTGTGGTGGTCCGGCCTCAGCGCCGCGCTCGTCCTGTTCATGGGCGGAACGAGCCTCTGGCTCTATGGCCGCGGCGTGATCGCCGGCCTCGTGAAGGGCCGCCCCGCCCGCGTGGCCGTGATGGGCTTCAGGAACGCCACCGGCGTGCCGATGCTCAACGCCCAGACCAAGCTGGGTCTGGCGGATCTGGTCGCCTCGCGCCTGCGCGCGGAGCCGAAGCTCGAAGTGCTCAGCGCCGAAGCCGTCGCCCAGGCCGCGCGCGCGCTCAAGCTCGACCCCGCCAACGCCGCGCCCGACGACCAGCTCCGCCTCGCCAAGGCCCTCGGCGCCGACCTGATCCTGTCCGGCGCCGTGGATCGTAAAGACGGGAAGGACCGCTTGGCCTTCGTCCTCCGCGACGCGAAAGGCCGCCAACGGACTCAGGGCGAGACGGAGGCGCCGCAGCTTTCAGAAACGATGCTCGACGCCATCCCCTTGGCCCAGGCCGCGAGCCGAAGCCTCCACAAGGCCGTGGACCCCTTCGCCAAGAGCGCCCCGCAGGACCCCTACACCATCCCGCCCGAAGCCTTCGCCGCCTACGCCCAAGGCGTGGAGGCCTACCGGCGTGGGCACTACAAGGAGGCCGAGCCGCTACTGAAACAGGCCGCGTATGCGGTGCCAGAGTGGACAGATGCTTGTGCCACCTATGCCTTTGCGCTTTCTGGACTAGGAAAGCCAGAAGCAGATGAAGCGCTTCGATGGGCACTGGTTGCTGCACGCGCGAAAGGAGGTGTCCACGATGAATCAGCGGTGGTTCAGATCATGGCTTGGCAGGCATTCAGGCATCGGGAGTTTGCAACCTCGGGAAGCTATTTTGAGTCTGCCCTGCAACAAGCGGATTCCCAGCGTGACCTGGCAGATCGCGCGTTCTGCTTGAACGGCTTGGGACTCGTTGCAGAAGCACAAGGTCATCGCGATTTGGCAGCGCATCGCTATCAGGAGGCATTGACCGCAGCAGAGCAAGGAGGAAATCTGATCACCAGCGGCAAGGCACTGGCCAACCTTGGCAACCTTGCCCTAGGTCAAGGCGATCTTCCAGGAGCGGCCCAGCGCTACCAGGCGGTGGTGCATAGCGCCCACTTGATCGGGAGCGAAGCTAACGAAGCTCTCGGTCTAAATAACCTGGGCATCGTCCTGTTTTCCGAATTCAAGACTGCGGAGGCTCGCATGGCCCTGGAGCGATCCCTGGCCCTGCGAGAGAAGAATGGCGACGCCTATGGTGTCGTGAGCGTGCAGCGCAATCTGGGTATCAACTCGCTTATCGAAGGTCGTGTCCAGGAAGCCAGGCTGTGGTTCCAGAAGTCCCTCGAAACGGCACGTCCCATCTCCTTCCACTACGGCCAAGGGCAGGCCCTCTTTTACCTGGCTGAGTGCGATCGGATGGCCGGAGCCCTCGGCGCAGCTTTGACGACCTACGAAGCGGCCATCCTCGAATCCGAATCCGTCCATGATCAGGACAAGCAAGGGCCGGAACAGGCAGGCAAAGCCGAATGCCTCCTGCGGCTCCACCGGCGTTCCGAAGCCGATTCAGCCTTGGCAAAGGCCATCGCGGCCGCTCCGGGCAATCCTTGCGTCCTCCGCGCCCGGGCATGGGAGGCCTACCTGCGCGGGGACCGGAGCGCCGCTGTGGACCTTGTGGACCAGGCCATCCTCGACCCCAAGCACGACGCCCCCGAACTCCGCCCCGAACTCGAAGGCTTGAGATCCCGCTTCACCCTGCCATGATCGGGGCATTCCATCCCACCCCAAGGAGCCAGCATGGCCAAACGCCAGTGGAAGAATCTTGATCCCGGAACCACCTACATCCTCACGGCAGGTGATGGCTGGGGCTTCTCCATGAACGGCGATGGCACCGTCAGCCTCGCCTTTTCTGGCACTGGCGTGCAGGCCAATGCCGTGGACCTAAGCGTCTCTCCTGATCCCGGCGGCGGCGATAAGTACCCCCCGACCGAGCCCTGACGCCGTTGCGGCAGTTCGAAAAACGCGCCCGCTGGGCGCGTTTTTCTTGGTTCCTTCCGCTTCCGTCTTGCTTGCCTTCACCCCCCCCCCGGTAGCCTGGAGGTTTCCCAAGGAGCCTCCATGAAGCTGCTCTCCCGCGCGCTCGCCGCGCTGCCCTGCCTCTCCCTCACGGCCGCTCTGGCGGCGGGCGCGCCCCTCGCGGTGAAACCCGGCACGGAACTGGTGCTCACGCCCGCGGGCGGGCCTGCGAGCGTACAGCTCCATCAGGGCCGTGTCACGCTCGCCAGCATGACCACCCTCACCGTGACACCGGACCCGCTCGGCGAAAGCGTGTCCCGCCAATGGGTGCTGCCCGCCGGCACCGAAATCGACTTTGCGGTGGCTCCCGGCCAGGCTCTTCGCCGCCTCGACCTCGCCCGCAGCGTGGATCTGGAAGTGGTGACCGACGCGATCACCCCGGATCCCGGTCAGGGCGGCAAGTATCCGCCCACCTTCGCGCCGAAGGCCACCGTGGTTCCGGAAGCGACGACCACCTTCAGCACCAATCCTGATCCCGGCAGCGGAAGCAAGAACCCGCCCACCTAATCCAGCGACTTCCGATGAAAGGCGCGGCTATTCGGCCGCGCCTTTTTTCTCGCCGAAGTAGGTGGTGCCCACTTCCGCCTGCTCGCCGCGGCGGGGGAGCTTGAGGGTCACCTTGGGGCGGAAGTCGGGGCCCCACACTTCGAAGAGGATGACATTGGGCTCTTCGTTGAGGCGGCCGCCGCCGTCCACGGCGTCCGTGGCCATGCCGGAATAGGCGAAGATCGCCTCGTGGCGCTGGTCCCAGGGCCGCACCGCGATGTCCTGGAAGGTGGCGCCCACCGCCTGCACGCGGAACTTCACCTGGAAGACATCCGTGCGCTCGGCCATGACGACGAGGCCCGAGCCGCCCTCCTTCACCACCCGCGCCTTGAGCTGGGCGACGGCCTGATCGAAGGTCTGGGCGAAGAGCGGAGCGGCGGAAAGGCAGAGAACGGCGAGGGTCGTGTGGACGCGCATGGGAACCTCCGTGAAAAGTTCAACCGAGGATGCGCTCAGAGATTCAACAGATCAATAAGAACCACCGATGGTTCAACGAGTCACTTCAGTTGTTTCAACCACGCGCCCAGCTTCGTCAGATCCGCCAGCGGCGTGTCGTCGCCGTAGGCGCTGAGCGCGAGGGGCGCGGTGAGCGTGGCCTTGTCGCGCGTCTCGCGCTTGAGCAGGTGGTTCGCCTGCGGGATGAGGATGAACGCGCCGTGGAACTCGGCGGGCGCCTTGTCCGGCGGGAAGGCCTGCTCATCCTCTTCGCCATAGACCACAGCCACCGGAACGGGGCAGCGTTCGGCGAGGGACCATGGATCGAGGTCCAGCGTCCCGCGCACGAAGCTCAGCGATTCCGGAGCCATGAGCGACGCGCCCAGCCGCGAAAGCGGGGCCAGCACGGCGTCGCCCGCCTTCGGCGCGTCCGCGCCTTTGCGGATGGCGTCCAGCACCGCGCGCAGGTAGTCGAGGTTCGCGGTCTTCATCGCCTCGGGCGCGCCGTCGAATTGGCGGCTGATCTGCTCGGTGATGAGCGCGCCCATGGGTTTGGGCGGCAGGCCGATGAGCAGCACCGCGTCCGCGCCGGAGGCCGCGAGCAGGCTCAGGAGCGCGCCTTCGCTGTGGCCCACGAGAAGCAGCTTCCTGCCCTTCGCTTCCGGCAGCGCGCGGGCCGCTTGAACGGCGGCCTTGATATCGCCCACCTGCGCGTCCAGCGAGATGTCCAGCTTCGGATCCTTGGAACCGATGAAGCGCTTGTCGTAGCGCAGCGAACCGATCCCTTGCGACGCGAGCCAGGCCGCGAAGTCCCGCCCACCGTGGCTCGGGAAGGGCAGCAGCGGATTGGACCAGTCCCGGTCCGTGAGGCCCGAGCCCGCCACCATCACGGCGAAATAGCCGGAGCCCTTGGCGTCTCGCACGCTGGCCTTCAATGGAAAGGCGTTGAAACCGGGGAAGGCGATCTCGCGGTCGGAGGGCGCGGGCGCGGGGATCGAAGGCGGGGCTTGGAAAGGGATCATGGGTTCACCTTGATGGGAAAACATTCACCGCGGAGGCGCGGAGGACGCAGAGAAAAGCTTTCACAGCAAAGACGCGAAGGGGTGCCGACCCACCAGGCCAGGACCCGCCGCGATGCGGCGGCTTTCTCGGTATCGGCTGCGCCGATACACGAGACATACCGAATTCTCGCGC
>JAFEEP010000445.1 GCA_018241045.1 Pseudomonadota bacterium
AACGGGCGGCAGGAGGCCCGTTCCGCAGTGAGGACAAAACTTTGGTTTGCCGGCAAGTTCGGCCTTGCAGTTATGGCAGATCATGTTCCATTCCCCAAACACGACTTATATAAGTTAACAGCGAACCGGTGAGCCTTGAACGGGACGACGGACGGTGTTGTTGCGAGAGCTTATTATTTGGATCAGTACGCCCGCCCGTTCCATCGGTAAATCGTTGTGACTGAGCGCCGTGGTCCTTCGCTGTGCTGTTCCCAATGCAACTCTAGATCTGAGTAGCCAGTTGTCCGGGTTTTCTTGACTTCGAGCATGCCAACCGTGATCCCTAGCAGTTTCATCCAGCCCCGGCTGGTGTGCATGAATAGGGCGTCGGCGCAGCCTCCGCTGCCGCAGTCTGTGCTTGTCAACTGTTACTGAGGCACCCCGTCTGCGTTAACGTCAACCGGACTGAGTCGGTATTCGAAGGAAGGCCCTTTAACCGTACACTGGCTCGCAAGCGGGTGATTTTTTAGCAGAGGGGCGACTTCCGCTGTCGGCAGCGATTCATCGGCAAAGCATCTCGCACCCAGAGTAACGCTACCCACCGTCAAGGCGAGGAGGGCAATACGGCGTATGGAAGTCATTCTGAGCTCCGTATGCAAGGGAGCGTAGTTCGATGAATAAAGCATGGTATGACGTGAGGGGAAATTGTTTGTTGGCAATGTCTTTTCGAGTTCACCGCATGCATAAAACGCGCCATCTCGGGAGATCGTTGGCCCTGCCTCGAGATGGGGCATCACATATTGGTTTTTGAACGTCGTGTGTAAAGAAATTCGACACGAACGGACTGCCGGTTCGCATACGCATAATTAATTGGTTTTTCATGCGTTCGTCACCATGTTCCCTGCAGCCCTACTTGCATTTGATGAAGGTCAACGGATGGATGCTGTGAGTCTGATTTCAATTTTTTTTGCACACATTACGCCCCATTCCGAGGCGTAAGAAATTCCGACAGACTGCGTAACCTTGATTGAGTACCATTCAGGATCGATTACTTAACCCGTGCTGACTGGCGCCGTGTTCAAGATGGTGCGGCCTGCTGGTAGCCCCTCTGGGTTAAAATAGTTGTCGTGCACGGATCGGATCATGGGATCGATGTCCGCGGCGGGGCCTTCGATCACTTCCTCGACCCGCTGGTGTGTGACGCGAAGTTTGTGCATGTAGATCGCCTCCTTGCGCATCCCCTGTTCGATGGTGACCTGCACCACGTCGGCGAAGTATTCGGCGTGGTCCGTCATGTCGGGATGGCGCCGGGCGGGCAGCGCATTGCGGTAGGCGTCGAACTCCAGGTTGAAGCGCACGCCCTCGTCGCAGATGTGTGCATGACCGAATCGCTAGGCGTCGGCGTATCAGCGCATCAGCGGGAGGGAGCGCGACTCGAGGACGCTTGTCGCAGCTACGCCGGTCGCTGACCGAGCTTGGGATTGTCGCCGGCACGGGCAGGATGAACTGCGCTGGAAGCGGAGCGGCGCAGTCACGCCGGGGCACGAAATTGTTCAGTAGGCGCGAGATGCGGCTGTTGCCGTCGGCCATGGGATGGATATAGAGAAACGCGAACGACAGCGCCGCCGCCCGGAATAGGTGTCACTGACCGCCACAATAGAGCCACCGATGATCGGCATATAGAAGCCACTCGAACCGGGCTCTGACGGACGTCGTTGGGGGGTCAAGAATCGATGTTTTTCGGGGTGCTGGCAAGGGCGCTTTTCGCCCGATTCGGCCCCTGTCGTGGGGCGCGGTAAGAGGCCCCGTCGAGAGTGAGGCAGTAAGCGTTGTGGCGCAGGCGGTCGACGGTGGCCGAGGCCAGCAGCCGGTTGCCCGGGAAGGCCTGATCCCACTCGGTGAAGTCGAGGTTGCTGGTGAGGATAGTGGCAGCGCGCTCGTAGCGCTCGGCGATGAGATCGTTCAGATCTTCGTCGGCGCGCGCGCAGGGGTTTGAGGCCGAAGTCATCGATTAATGTTCGGCGCTACATTATGAAGAGAGTCTTTTGCCTGGCGGACGCGGCGCCCCACTACCCGGACGCCAGTACGCTGTCCTGCAAATCGAACATCCATTCTGGCCAGGCGTCTGCGCGGAGGTTCTTGACCAGCGTCTGCAGGCGGGCGGCGATATCCGCCCGATCGGACCGAGCGTCGGTGCCCTGCTCCGGCAGCACCGTACCTGCCGTGAGACGCTGCGCCAGCGCCTTCAGGCGACCCAGCGCGCCGGTGCTGGCGAGCAGCACGTCGCACAACTCGCGCTGCGCCATGGCCCGAACGAACCCTTCGACCACCTGGGCTTCGGGCAAGCCGTCGGCAAGCACGAACTCGAGCCAGTCGAGCACCGCGCCCCCGACACCGATCCCGCGCAATTCGGCGTAGCTGCGGGGCCATTCCGTCTGTGGATGGTTGCGCAGCCATTGCGCCAAGCCGAACGGGGTCAGACCCGTGTAATGGGGCTTCGCGCACCATTCACTCGGATCGTGGCGTTCGGGACGACCCGGCTGCCAATCGGTGCCACGACGCAGGAAGGCGGGGATATCGTAGGTCGACACTGAATCGGCCATCGCGTCCCGGGTCGTGCGCGCGCCCGAGCGGAGAACGACCGGGACATCACAGGCGTGCGCCACGTCGAGATCGACCAAGCGACCTGCCTCAGCGCGACCATACCCGAGCGCCACCTCGCTCGCCGCGCGCCTATCTACGCCCGATGTCGGGGACCACGCAACGCTGCCAAGCCCGCCATGCCCCGCCGGCACCATCGACGCGACCTTGACGAGATCCGGCATGTCCTCGGGCTTGTCGGCGTCGGCGCGTTCGTCGATGAGCAGGAAATGCGTCAGCGGCCCGACCAGTTGATAGGCAAGGGCCAGTTCGAGTGCGTGATGCGCCAGCGGGCGTGCGTCCTGCAGCAGCGCCTCGACCTGTGCGGCGACCGCCAGGCGGCTGAGCGCCTCATTGTTGTTGGCGACGGCCAGGCGAACCTCCCCGATGCACTGCAGCGCATCATCGTGCACTGCGCTGCCCAACAGCCGCACCGTCCCATCGGGCGCATGCGCAAAGCGCGCCCAGACCGTCACCGCATCGCCGTCGAACACCGAACGGGGTAGCTCACTCGTCCACAGGGGCCTCACACCCTCGGGCCACACGAGGCTCAGAGTCGCCATGCGCTGCGAGCGCAGCCGCGCAAACATGCGCAGCACGGCCGGTGCCACCGCCTCGCCGGCGGCGACGAAGTCGCAGGCGCCGCCCGTTTCCTCAGCGAGGCGGCGCAGCACGCCTTCTGCCGGCGCGCTGCCGATGCCCACCACGAACACCCGGTGGCCGAGGGCACGCGCCTTGGCCACGGTGCGGTCGATCGCGTGGATTTCGCCATCGGTGATGAGCAGCAGATCGACCGGCGCAGCATCACCCTTCCCTCCTTCATCAAGCCCGTCGCCGGCAGCAAGAGCCAGGGTGGACTCAAGGGCGTCTTCCATTTCGGTGCCGCCGAGGTCGGCGTTCAACGCTGCAGCCCAGCGCTGACCGGCCAGGCGCGTGGCGGCAGTGGTGCGCCACAGCGCCCGCGAGCGGTGTTCGACCGTGCTGCCGAACCGTGAGAGCGAAAAGCGCTCGCCGTCACGCAGCCCGGCGATGATCGCCTGCAGCGCGCGGCGCGCCGCTGCAATGCTGTCGCCCTGCATCGAACCCGAGCAGTCCACCAGGATCTTCACCGCCAGTGGGTGCGCAGCGGCAGGCACGTGGGGACAGAAACTCGCCAGCACGCTGACCGCCCCCGGTTGTGCGATGTCGCGCGCGCACACGGTGAGCGAATCCTGCGCAAGCTCATCGAGCACGAGGATGAAGTCGCGATCGAGGCTCGCCGAGCTACCGAGCGACACGACCAACGCGCTCGCCTCCCCTTCGCCGTCGAGGCGCATCGTCAGCGGGTGGCTCGGCGAACCGATCCGGGCGCGGGCGAGCACGCCCTCGATGCGCACCTGCAACTCGAACGGATGCTCAGCCAGCACATCGTGCTCGACCACCTGGTGCGGTTTGAGCCCCGCGTCGGCAACAGGATCGCCATAACGCGGTGCGATCACGGTCGGCACGCCCAGACGCAGGCCGTGCTGCTCGAACTGCAGCACCTGGGCGTAGCGCAGCCGGATCGTGCAGCGCTCGCCCGGGGCCAGATTGCCCAGATTCACCGTATAGCTGCGGTCGGGGTTCTGCTCGAGCAGGATCGCGGTGTTGCCTTCGGCGATCGCATCCTCATAGTCCTGCTCGGCCTGGCGTTTCTCGACGACGGTACCCGACAGACGGCGTTCGCCCAGCCGGACGTCGACGCTCAGCAGGACCGCTGCCCACGGCAACGGGAAGGTGTAGACCAGTTCGACGTGGCGGTCGAAGGGGTTGGCAAAGCGCTGTTCGAGGAATACCTCGAACAAAGTGCCACGCACCAAGCCTTCGAGGCGCACGCCCTGAAGCGTGAGGGCCTCACCCTCGCGTGTCTCGAGTCGTGCCGATTCCTGCTGCTGCATCATCGTTGTTCCCCCTGCGGGTTGTTCTTGTCCGACTTCGCTGAATCCGATTCCTTTGCGGCCACCGCCTCGCCCTGCGCCTGCACCGCGTCGAAGGCCGCCATCACCCTCTTCACGAAGTGCCGCACCTGCTCGGGGCTGAGCCCGGCGCGCTGCGGGTCGATCACCACCTCGACGCCGTCGGTTACCGCCAAGTGGCTGCATACCGCAAGGCTGCCCACTGCCCGGGAACGTGGCGGCACCGGAGGCTCGGCGCCGTGGAGCAACTCGCGGATGCGCTCGAGCGAGACGCCAGCGGCCGTCCACTTGCGGATCTGCAGCAGTTGCTCGAGATGTCGGGCGCCATAGCGGGCCGCCCGGGTTTCGCCCTCGGGGCGGTCGACCAGGCCAATCTGCACGTAGTAGCGCACGGTGCGAGGCGGCAGGTCTGCGAGCACGGCAAGCTCGACGAGGGGGAAACTTTGGTCGGCATCAGGATTCATGGCTTACATTGAGCCACTTTTATTTGTACAGTGCAACTGTCTTTTAAGCGCGAAGCGAGTAAAGGGGCTCTCCCGTCCTCGTCGAACGTCGCGAGCCTCGCCTCTCTCGCCAACCCGCCTTCCCAGCAGATGACACGCATGAGCGCACCTTCCCTTCCCCCCTGGGCCATCGTCCATGTCCCACACGACGCCACCGCCATTCCGCCGGAAACGAGGGGGCAGTTCGTGGTCGACGACGAGCGCCTCAGGCTAGAACTCATCCGCATGACCGACCATCACAGCTTCGATCTGCTGGCGCGGGGATTGCCGTCGCATCAGGTCGTGCGCTTTCCGGTGAGCCGGCTGGTGGTCGATGTCGAGCGCTTCGAAAACGATGATCACGAACCCATGGCTGCGAGGGGCATGGGCGTCATCTACCAGCGCACCCATGACCTTCAGCCGCTGCGCCGCGCGCTGACGCACCAGGAGCGCGAGGCCCTCCTGGCGCGGTGGTATCGACCCCACCACCAGGCCCTGGCGAATGCAGTCGACGCCCTCCTTACGCTTCATGGCCGTGCAGTCGTCATCGACGCGCACAGCTACCCGTCCCAACCCCTGCCGTACGAGGCGGACCCGCGTGCGGCACGGCCCCAGATCTGCATTGGTGCCGACACGTTCCACACGCCGCAGGCCCTGGCAGCCGCGTTGTCGGCAGAGATCCAACGACATGGCTACAGCGCGGCCATCAATACGCCCTTCGCCGGTACGATCATCCCGATGAAGCACTACCGGCGAGATCCGCGCGTCGTCGGCGTGATGATCGAGGTACGGCGCGACCTTTATCTCGATGAGGTCACGGGCGCCCCGATGGCCGCGCTGGAGGGCTTGTCGGATACGCTCAGATCCTGCCTCGCCACCGTGCTTGCTGGGCTGGAGGGCAATGTCTCATCCTGAAGCGAGGGACTGGTAGCATCCGCAACTCAAGCGAATTTCCATCCCTCACACACCCATGCAACCTCAAGCCCGCCCGACGCCGCCCGCAGACAGCCGGGGAACACGCGCTGCGCTGATTTTTGCCCTGACGGCAGAGCGCTTGTCGAACTACTACGAACACGGCCAGTGGCTCACCGAGGCCCAGGGAGCGAGCTTCATCGCCGACTGGCTTCGCCGCAGCGAGCGTAGTTTGCTGCTGGAGGATCGCCGGCTGCTGTCCGCGCTCAGCGACGGGCTCGCTCGCCAGATCGCGGGCTCGCTGTCACGGGAGGCGGGGCTATATACCGCACACGAGATGATGGAAGCGCTCGATCCG
>JAFEEP010000446.1 GCA_018241045.1 Pseudomonadota bacterium
CGGATCAAGCCGGGTATGGCGGTCAAGGTCCGCATTGACGGGACCAGTCAGGAATGGCCTGCTACCATCGGCTTCATCTCCCCGGTTGCCGAGTTCACCCCCAAGACGGTGCAGACCGAACAATTGCGCACCGATCTGGTCTATCGCGTCCGGCTGACCGTCAACGATCCGCGCGGCGACCTGCGCCAGGGCGCGCCGGTAACCGTGATCCTGCCCGACAGCGCGGGCAAGAACTGAGCGCACATGACGGAGGCGCCGCTCCTCCGGCTGGTTGACGTCGCCAAGCGCTTCAAGGGATCGCGGCGCGGTGCACCGCCTGTCCAGGCGCTCGACGGGATCAGCCTGACCTTGCAGCCCGGACACTCGCTCGGACTGGTCGGTCCTGACGCCGGGGGCAAGACCACGCTGATGCGCGTGCTGGCCGGGCTGGTCGAGGCCGACAGCGGCGAGGTCGAGGTGATGGGTCGCCCGGTCGCCGATCTCGACCGCAGCCTGATCGGTTATATGCCGCAGGGTGGGGCGCTCTATGGCGAATTGACCGTGCGCCAGAATCTTGAACTCTACGCACGATTGCGCGGACTGGATCCGGAGGCGAACCCGGAGCGGATGGACGCGCTCTACCGCGCGACCGGGCTCGGGCCGTTCAAGGATCGCGCCGCCAATCGTCTGTCTGGCGGGATGCGGCAAAAGCTGGCTCTGGCCTGCGCGGTGGTTGCCGCACCGCCGCTGATGCTGCTCGATGAGCCCTCGGTCGGGGTCGATCCGGTGTCGCGGCGCGAGATCTGGGATCTGGCGCAGCAACTGGCCGGGCCGGGCAGCGCGATCGTCTGGACCACGAGCATCCTTGAGGATGCGGGCAAGTGCGACGATGTGATCCTGCTCCATCACGGCACGATCCTCTATGATGGCCCGCCAGCCGGGCTGGCGCAGCGCGCGGCTGGGCGTACCTTCGCCCGACCCTTGCCCGCAACGAACCGCCGCGAAGCCTTGCAGGCGCTGCTCGAACGCCCCGAGGTTATCAGCGCGACGATGTCGGGCCGGGCGCTGCGCGCGGTGTGCCGGGCGGACAGCCCGCCGCCGGGGCCGGGCTGGGGACCGGCGCTGCCCACCGCAGAGGATGGCTTTTCCGCAATCCTTGATGATGGTCAGGCCCTCCCGCCCAGCGCTCTGGCCGAGGCGTTCCCTTTGCGCACGGCCGATCGCGACCGACCGGCCATCGCCGCGTTGCAACTGACCAAGCGCTATGGCGATTTCGTTGCGGCGCAGGACATCACCTTCACGGTCTTTCCCGGCGAGATATTCGGATTGCTCGGCCCCAACGGCGCGGGCAAATCGACCACCTTTCGTATGCTCTGCGGGCTGATCACGCCCAGTGGCGGGCGGGGCACGGTCGCCGGGCGCGAGCTTACCTCGGCCCGGGCCGAGGCCCGCGAAGCGATGGGCTATATGCCGCAGAAGTTCTCGCTCTATGGCGACCTGTCGGTGCTGGCCAACCTGCGCTTCGTCGCTGGATCATACGGCCTGACCGGCGTCGCCGCGCGTGAGGCGGTCGAGCGGGTCATGAGTGCGCTCGACCTGGGACCGTTCGGCGCAAGCATGGCCGGGCTACTGCCCTTGGGGATCAAGCAGCGCCTCGCGCTGGGTGCGGCGGTGCTGCACACCCCGCCAGTGCTGTTCCTCGACGAGCCGACGTCCGGTGTCGATCCGCTGATCCGCCGCGAGTTCTGGCATCATATCAACGCCATCGCCGCGCGCGGGACGGCGGTGCTGGTGACGACGCATTTCATGGACGAAGCGGAGAACTGCGACCGCCTGCTGCTGATCAACCGTTCGCAGGCGATCGCCAGCGGCACGCCCGACGATCTCAAGCGCGCGGTGCTGAACAATCAGGACCCCACGCTCGAACAGGCGTTCATCACTCTGATCGAGGCGCAGGGCCGCAGCGAGAGCGCGGCGGCATGAGCGCGCGCGATCCCTTCGCCCGGCGCCGGGCCGCTGCGATCCGCGCCAAGGAATGGGCCCAGGTCTGGCTTGACCCTTCGACCTTCGGGCTGGTGGTGCTGATGCCGCTGATCCTGATGATCCTGTTCGGCAATGCGGTCAGTCTCGACGTCAAAGGTTCGCGCCTTGGCCTGGTCGACCGAGACCATACGGCCGCCTCGCGCGAACTGGTCGCGGTGCTGCGGCACAACAGCAGCTTCGCGCTGCGCGAGGGGCCTGCGCTCGCTCCGCTGGAGGACGGCCTCAAGGACGGCACGCTGCGCGGGGTGGTGGTGATCCCCGAGGGGTTCGAGAGGGGACTGATGCAGCAACAACCGCGCGACATCCAGCTTGTGACCGACGGGTCGCAGGTCAATACCGCAACCTTCCTGACCGCGCACTTGCGGGGCGCGCTGCGCGACTGGGCTGCGGCGCGTGCCAGCGAGGGCGGCATGGCCCCGGCGCCAGTGCTGGAGGTCGTCGCGCGCTACAGTTATAACCCCGGATTGCAGAGCCGGTTCATGCTCGTCCCCGGGGCGA